>URYV01000071.1 GCA_900552285.1 uncultured Oscillospiraceae bacterium | reverse complement strand
GTATCTCTCTACCTTGGTGCCTGAACCGTCGTTCTCATAATCATGGGCGAAATGGGCATTGTTTTGTCCGTTTCGAGGGGCGAGACGTAAAAAGAGTGCAGGGCTCCTCTTTTGGGGGCGCTGGTACGCGAAGCGGGACGGAGAAGGACAAACAAAACGACAAATTCCAATGCACATGCAGCCCTCATTTCGCATACCGTGGGGTATCTTTTGCGAAATGGGGGCTGCATTTATGGAAAACCGGATCGTGGTGATGGGCGGCCGCCCGCTGAACGGTGCAGTGCGCATCCCGGCGGCGAAAAACAGCGTGCTGCCGCTGCTTGCGGCGTCGATGCTCTGCAGCGATGTGCGCCTGCGGGCCGTGCCCCCCCGAGACCATCGCGATGATCGGCGCTTCCATTGCCGTCACCATTTCCAAAATTCCCTTCAACGGACCTATCAGCGGCGTGAGCGTGGGCATGGTTGACGGACAGTTTGTCATCAATCCCACCGCCGAGCAGCAGAAAAAGTCCCGCATGGCCGTCACCGTCGCCTCCACCGACAAAAAAGTCGCCATGATCGAGGCCGGTGCCGATCAGGTCACCGACGAAGAAATGTTCGACGCCATTATGTTCGGCCACAAGGCCAACCAGCAGGTCATCGAATTCATCAAGAAAATCAGAGAAGAGGTCGGCGTTCCCAAGATGGAATTCCCCTCAAACGATCCTTCTCACGAAATGTATGAAGATGTGGAAGCCATTGCAATCGACAAGGTTCGCCTTGCCCTCGACACCGACGACAAGCGCGTCCGCGACGAGGCTCTGCTCCCCATTTATGCCGAGGTTCACGAAAAACTCGACGAAAAATATCCCGAGGAAATCGAAAAGCTTGACGATTGCCTCTACAAACTGCAGAAATTTGTGGTTCGCCGCTGGCTTCTTGACGACGGCAAGCGTGTCGACGGCCGCGGAATCGATGAAATGCGTCCTCTCGCCGCCGAAGTCGGTTTGCTTCCCCGCGTTCACGGTACCGGCCTTTTCACCAGAGGCCAGACTCAGGTTCTGACCACCGTCACCCTCGGTCAGATCAGAGACGCTCAGATTCTCGACGGTCTTGACGACGAGGAAACCAAGCGTTATATGCATCAGTATAACTTCCCCTCCTACTCGGTGGGCGAAACCCGTCCCAGCCGCGGTCCCGGCCGCCGCGAGATCGGTCACGGCGCCCTTGCCGAACGAGCTCTCGTTCCGGTAATTCCCGACGAGAAGGAGTTCCCCTATACCCTCCGTCTTGTTTCCGAGGTTCTGTCCTCCAACGGCTCCACCTCCCAGGCTTCCATCTGCGGTTCCACCCTTGCTCTTATGGATGCCGGCGTGCCCATTAAGGCTCCCGTTGCCGGTATTTCCTGCGGTCTTATCACCGAGGGCGACCGTTTCATGACCATGGTCGACATTCAGGGTCTTGAGGACTTCTTCGGCGACATGGACTTTAAGGTTGCCGGAACCAAGGAAGGCATCACTGCCATTCAGATGGACCTTAAGATCGACGGTCTGACTCCCGAAATCATTAAAGAGGCACTTGCCAAGACACACAAGGCCCGTAACTATATCATCGACGAGGTCATGCTCAAGGCCATTCCCGCCCCCCGCGAGGAGCTTTCCAAATACGCTCCCAAGATGCTTTCCACCAAAATCGACGTGGACAAGATCCGCGAGGTCATCGGTTCGGGCGGAAAGGTCATTCAGAAGATCTGTGCCGACTGCAACGTTAACATCGACATTGAAGAGGACGGAATGGTTTACATTCAGGCAATCGACATCAACGACTGCAAACGTGCTCTCCAGATTGTCGAAACCATTGCCAAGGATCCCGAAATCGGCGCAATCTATAAGGGCAAGGTCACAAGAATCATGTCCTTCGGCGCATTCGTGGAAATTGCTCCCGGTAAGGAAGGCCTTGTACACATCAGCCACCTTGACGTAAAACGCGTCGACTCGGTGGAATCGGTTGTTCAGGTCGGCGACGAGGTCATCGTTCAGGTTCTTGAAATAGACGATCAGGGCCGTATCAATCTTTCGAGAAGAAACGCTCTCATCGAAATCGAAGGCGCCGTTCCCGAAAACGAGGTCAGCGACACCCGCCGTCCTCCCCGCCGCCGCGACCACGGCGACCGCAACGGCGATCGCAGAAGAAGATAAGCCTTCTTAAATCCCACATAAACAAAAGCGGACATCTCTTTAAGAAATGTCCGCTTTCTGTATGCCCAAATCCGCTAACTCAGTAGCAAATACGCAAGCTGCCTTTGTTTTTTTCCACGGCCTTTCGGATTTCGCCGTCGAGGCCGGAATCGGAAAATATTTCGGTGAAGTCCGAAAGATTTCCGTACTTTATCATGTTTTTTTTCATAAATTTACTGCCGTCGGCAAGAAGATATTTTTTTTCGCTGTTCCTCATGACGCATTTTTTTACCGCGCTCTCACTTTCTTCACCCGAGGAAACTCCGAACACGGGGTCGATTGCCGAGGCTCCAAAAAATGATTTGTCGAATTTTAAGGCCGAGAGATATTCCGCGGTGGAATAGTCGAGACTCCCGCCATAGCGCTCTCTGTAGAGCCCGGGCGCGATATAAAGCTTTATGCGACGATTTGCAAGGCACTCGTTTATAATCGGCACCGAGCCGGTAACCGCCGTGAAGCTTATCTCCGACACAAATCGAAGCATAAGTGTGACCGTTGCGGAGGTGTCAAAATAAACGACATCGTTTTCCGAAATAAATTCGGCCGCCGCCGAGGCAATGGCTCTTTTGACGGGATAAAGCTTTTCCTTGCGATCGAAATAACCCTGAAAGCCCCCGCCGTAGGGACGTATACGGGCGCCGCCGTGAAAAAGCGACACGATTCCCTGTTGCTCAAGAAGGTGAAAATCCCGTCGAACGGTCATGTCCGACACTCCGAACAGCTCGGCGGCCTGCCTGGCCGTTATCTGCCCTTTTTCCCTTATGATACGGCAAAGCTTTTCCCGACGGGAAATTCCCGACAGTTCGTTTTGCAGCTCCAAGTCGGTTTTCCCTCCCACAAATGTTTATTTAAACATCATTTTCTTTATTATAGCAGAAAAGAGAACATAAATCAACATATTTTTGCGTTGTTTTTTGTGTTATAATTATTTTGTCAAAAGGAGGCAGGATTATGAGCAACAAAAACATAAAATACAAGGCGATTTTCACCGACCTTGACGGCACCCTTCTGAACTCGCAAAAGACGATAACCCAAAAACCCTTGAAGCCGTCAAATACTGCATAAAAAACGGTGTTGCCCTTGTTCTTTCTTCATCGAGAAATCTTGAGGGAATCAAGCACATACCGAAGAAATACGGCATCGACTGTTACATTTCGGCTCTCGGCGGCGGACTTATAGTTGACAAAGACCGAAAAATAATTTTTGAAAAAGGTATGACGGCGAAAACCGCCCAAAGAGTGGTGAATTTTATCGAAACCGAGCTTCCCTTTGTTACATGGAACATCTTCACGGCAGAGGAATTGATCGTAAAAAACAGAGTTGTAAAAGAACAGAACATCGTTAAAGCCTACGCTAAAAACGGCAGGGCGGCCGACATAGACTGCGGCGTTTCGGCGGACAAAATGCTTTGTATGTGCAGCCCGTCGGATACGAAAAGAACGGCGGAGGTGCTTTCAAAAGAATTTGACGACCTTGCGGTCGTTCAGTCCTCCGACATTCTGATAGAAATCAACCCCAAAGGGTTAACCAAGGGACTCGGTGTTAAAAAGATATGCGGACATTTGGGCATAGATTTAAGCCAAACAATCGCATTCGGAGACAATTTCAACGATTTTGAGATGCTTAAAACGGCGGGTCCGGCGTTTGCCATGGAAAACTCCCCCGCAGAATTTAAAAAGAATTTTGAGCATATTGCCCCGTCAAACGACAGCGACGGAATATACAAAATCTTGTGCGGTTTGGGGCCGTGTCGGTTATGATTTAAAACAAAAGGACTCCCGATGAAAATCAGGGGTCCTTGTTAATTATCAGGCTTAGCCGAGGGTGGTAACGGTGGCATACTGATTTACGAAATCGAAGTAGGTATAGGCGTCGATATACTCGTAATCCGCATCCTTGTTAACCTTGACATAATCGGTATAGGCGTCGATAAATCTCTTAATACCGATAGGCGACTGGCAGATGGTTCTGTAAGCCGAGAAGCCCTTCATGGAGCGGTCGTAGGAAGCCATGTTCTTAAAGACCTTGACCATGTTGGGATTGCTGAAGTCAACCTTTTCTGCGTTGGAGTTTTTGCCCTCCTCGTCGGTAAAGGTAACCTCATTGAAGAGATATGCATAAACGGTGTCGCCGTAAACCGCAAGACGCTTGGAGCTGTCGTTGTGGAAAGCACCGACAGGGGAGAACTGGCTGTAAGCCGAGAACACCTCGTTGGAAAGGCGGGTCTTATCAATGATAAATCCGGTTATGTTCATATCAAACAGGTCATAATACTGCTTGTTGTATTCGACCCACTTTGCCCAGCCTTCGTTGTAATCGCGGGTGGCCTTTGTTTCTTCGTTTTTACCGAAGTTATTGGGCATGGTGTAGCCCGCGCCCTCACCGGCCGCGATATAATCGTTTTCACCGATATGGGAATATACATAGTCCCAAACAACGGGAATACGCTGAGAAAGGTTGGGGTTGAAGCACCAAAGCATCGGGACGGTCGCGTTGGTTCCGTCTCTCCAATAATCGGCAACATACTTCTTCATCCATGCGGAGGAGTCATAGTCTCCGATGTAGAGGGTGAAATATGTTTTGGAGGCGTCGTATTTGACCTCCTTGGAAGGCTTGGTATTGTTCTTGAATTCGGCGAGAGTGGTGCGGTATTTGTAGAGCAGCGAGCCGTTACTCATGGCGCAGGGAGAAGCCGCATCGGCCTCCATGGCAAGGTTATAGCTTGTGCTGTACTGGCAATAGAGCCACTCGATTTCATTCGGAGCAAGACGTCCTCTTGCTTCACCACCGGTGGGGTTATAGGTGGTGTATTTCTCCCACCAGGGGGGGAATCCGAGAACCTGACCTATTTCGCCGTTTGCACGGTTGTATCTTGCCTCCATGATTTTGATCATGGTGGCGTGATCGGTACCGGCGGGCTGCTCGGGATCGTCGCAGACGACTTCCTTACGGTCGGGGTTGGGGTTCAGGTCAAATGCAAAAGCATGACGTGCAATGATATAGTCAACATTCAGAGTAGAAACGTCGGTTGCAAAATCTTCCTTATAATATTCGCTTCCGGGAACGACGTTGAGACCGTCGAGTATGTAGGCGACATATTTGGAAGAGCATCTGTTCATATACTTGTCAAGAGCCCAAAGATATGCGTCGCATTTCTTACTTCCCGAGCTCATAACATCGGTGTCGGGGATTTTGGTTCCCTCAACGCCGGTGAACTTGTCGCAAAGGTTAAGCTTAACTTCAACGCCGAGAGCGGCAAGCTTTTCATAAACGGCTCCGCCTTCCATAACGGGCAGATAGCCGTCGGTGCCGCAGACTGTTACGGCAACATTGGCGGTTGCGGGAACATCGGGATCCCAGAGAACCATGCCGCAGCTCTTGAGCTGCTCTTTGAAGGTCTCATAAAAATCGTCCATGTTGGCAAGCTGCTTGGTCTTTTTAAGAATGGAGGTGGCACCGCCGTTTCTCATCTGCTTAAGCCAGAAACCGTCGGACTGGTCATTGGAAAGCATGAACATGGTGGTGTGCTCGTTGTCCATACCGTAGGAACGGTTGATAAGTCCCTGAAGGCTGGCAACCAGACGAACCTCTTCGGCCGACATGTTGGCAACTCCTCCGTTGCGGGTGGAGAGAACGTAAACCATTTCACGATTAAGGTTGGAAATGTCTACAACAAAGCTGTTGTCGGCAGTCTCGTCAAGAGTGTAGGCACCGTTGTCGAGAATGGTGTCGTTAACCTCGGGGGCAGACATTTTAAATTCGTTTATCTTGCCCACGGCATACTGCAAAATCAGCATAGCGTCGGTAACGGTGACATCGGTTCCGCCCGAAACTCTTGCAAGATTTTTTTGGGTATCATCAAGCTCGATCATTTTAACCGAAGCCTGAAGAACCATAAGCGCATCGTCAACCGTTACGCCGTCCTTCTGATTAACGTTTCCGTATCCGATGTCGGCAGAAGCCGTCACGGCACCGAAAATCGAAAAGACGATCATAACAGCAAGGATTGTTGCTACTATTCTTTTCATAATTGTCCTCCTAGAGATGATATGTTGACATCGGTATTATATCACATAAGGAAATAAAAATAAAGAGGTTTTTGTAAAAAATTCTGTGTATTATTTTGATTTTTGCTCATAATTACACAAAAAAACGGACCGCAGAAAAATCCTGCGGCCCGAATTCATGATTTTTTACTTTCCCGCACCCTCGGTGCCCTGGCCGGACTGTCTGATGAGATTGAAGAAATTGTAGGGGTCGACATAGACATATTCCTTGTTTGCGCCCTGGTTTTCGGCATAGTCGATATAGCCGTCCACCACCTCTTTTATTGTGGAGGGGGACTGAACGACGGTTCGATAGGCAGAGAAGTTGAAGCTGCTCATAACGCCGCGGTCATAGCTGTACATGGAAGCATATCCGGTCTTGGGGTCAACGTTGAAAGGAACCTCGTTGAAGAGATAAACATAGGGAACGCCGTCCTGAAGAGCAAGAGCCTGCTTGCGGTTGCTTCCCGAATTTGTGAAGGAACCCACGGGAGACAGCTTGTTGAACTGCTCCATGATTTCGGGATTTATGCCCTTGACCTCAACCGAGCCGCTTGTGGAATTGATGATAAAGCCGGTTATATCGATGTCAAAGAGCTGATAATATTTCTTGCTGTAATCAATCCAGACGTCCCAGCCCTCTTTGGTGTCTCTCAGATCTCCCGTTTCCTTGTTTTCGATGAAATATCCGGGCATGGTATATCCCGCACCCTCTCCGGCCACGATATAATCGTTGTCGGTCTTGTTTTCATAGATATAGTCCCAAACAACGGGTATACGGTTGGAAAGGTTGGGATTGAAGGCCCACATGAGCGGCAGAGTGCCTCTTGCCGAGTCCTTCCAAAAATCGTAGACATATTTCTTCATCCACGCCGAGGAATCGTAGTCTCCGACATATATGGTGAAGTAGCGCTTGCTGCTGTCAAAGGTCAGCATGTCCTCTTCTTTTGTGTCGGTGTTTTTATATTCGGTGGCGGTGGCGCGGTATTTATACATAAGCGAGCCGTTACTCATGGAGCAGGGATGAGCCGCGTCGGCCTCCATGGCCATGTTATAGCTTGTTATATATTCGCAGAACAGCCATTCAAGCTGAGGTCCGCCGAGCTTTCCGTTGTGGCCGGTGTCACCGGGAGTGTCAACGGTGTATTTTATCCACCAGGGGGGAAATCCCATCATCTGACCCATTTTGCCGTTTGCGCGTTCATAGCGCTTTTGCAGAATCATGATAAAGGTGTCGTGATCGGTGCCCTTGGGCTGGGTCACATCGTCGCACACGGTGTCGTCGGGATTGGGGTTAAGGTCAAAGCAGAATGCATGGCGCGCGATGAGATAATCGAAGTTCTCGATGCAGTTATATTCGGCATAATTTCTCTTGGACCAATAGTTGTCGGGAATGGTCACGCCGCCGTCGAGAATATATCCCACATAGTAGGCCGAGCATCTGTCCATATACTTTTCGAGAGCCCAGCGATATGCGTCGTTTTTGGCGCTTCCCGAGCTGTCGAGGTCGGTGTCGGGAATTTTGGTACCGAGGGTGCCGGTGAATTTTTCAAAAAGCGAAAGCTTTTCCTCGGCGCCGAGCTCGGCAAGCTTTGTCTCCACCGCGCTGCCCTTGAGAACCGGGATGATAAAA
>URYV01000070.1 GCA_900552285.1 uncultured Oscillospiraceae bacterium | reverse complement strand
TTTTGCAGACCAGCGGTAGCTGATGCACTTTGCTTGAAGCACCCTTAGATAACTTCTTTTGTTTACGAATTTTGTATTTTTGTTGCATTATCTAAGATTTAAAAGCCATAGCCGTTTTTATCTCCATACATTCCATTGTCAAATTTTGTCCAAGAGTAGCCACAATCGTTACACCAAAAATTTTGAATACCAGTTTGTGTATTGTGGTTACCGGCTCTGACATTACTTGATCCGCACCGTCTGCATATGTACCTACTGCTTTTTGATGTTTTTCCGCAACTACATAGCCCCAAAATTATAGCCGTAATTAAAAAGACAGATATTATTTTCTTTATCATTTTGCATTCTCCTTATTTTTGTTTTTCCAAGAGTTTGTGCAGCCTTTGTCGCCTAAGACGGCTTTTGCTGCCATATTTCTGCTTTGAAAAACCACATCCTTAATTGTTCTGCTGTTTTCATCAAGATATTTCTCGGAAATTATATTTTTCGAATTGATGTCGCTTCCTCTAAACAATATAAAAACCCCGGTATCGGAATAGCTGATTACCGAACTGTCGCCGTCTCTAAAGGTAAGTACTGCGTTGGGAAAATAAATTCCGCTTGCTTCTGTTCCGTCCTCTGAAATCTTTAAATATTCATTTTCTTCTCGGTGCAAGAGCTTTTCGTTTTGTTTTTCAAACATACATATCCTCCTTTCATCTTTTTTCTAATTCAAATTTCTTGCAATATAACCTCCTAATTTCCATCCTATGGCGCCAAGTAAAGATCCCAAGCTTAAAAATGAGGCAAATAATATAGCACCCCCACCTGTACCATAAGCTTTTTCAAATTCCATAAAAATAATAATTGACACTGTCATTGCAATTACAACACCGATAATCATTCCCCACTTTTCATATCGCCGCTCTCTTTCAACCTTTTGCTCGCCTTTTAATTTCTCTCTAATTTCTTCTTTTTGTTCAGCCTCAAATTTTGAAACGATCTTCTTTAAGAATTCTTCATCATATTTTTTTGAGATTTCTTTGCACACCTCGAAAAAAGTTTTTCTTAATTTTTTTATAACATCACTCAGCTGATAGTTATATTTATCCTCTTTTATTCCGCAAATTTCCCTAAACATCTTTTTAAGCAATTCTTTTTCATCATCGCTATTATGATACTGCTCACCTATATAACGGATCGTATTTGTAAGCGTATTTGCCTTCTTTTTAAATATTCCTATGTTTCTTGTTGCCTTCAGCTGGCAACAAGTATAAAAAAACATTGCTTCCAAATTATCGGGAAGTTCTTCCCTCACTATTCCATAATATTTTTCCGCCTCTTCATAATCTTCATCGGCATATGTCCTTCTTGCGTTCATAAGATTTTTTTGAACGGTTTCGCTTTTATCGATTTTAACGGTGCCCTGTACATTCACCGTTCCGTCTATCATCATCTTTTTTGCATCTTCTACAGAATATTTTGTTCCGCAAAACTGACAAACATAAAGCCCGTCCTTTTTAACAATATCATTGCTTCCGCACATTTCGCATACCATACTTTTCATAAGCTTTCTTCCCCTCAACAATTTTTGCAAGTTTATTATAGACGCTTTCTATCTAAAAGTCAATAGAAAGATACCGTCTATTATATAATACTTTCGGTGATTGAAATGAAAATAACCTTTGGTGAAAAAATAAGGAACCTTAGGGAAGAAGCAGGGCTTACTCAAACCGAGCTCGGAAAAGCAACGGGAATGACCCAACGGCGCATATCCTATATAGAATGTGACAGATACGAGCCGAGCATGGACGACCTTAGAGTACTGTGTAAATTTTTTAAGGTTTCGGCCGATTATCTCTTAGATATATCGTTTAATAATTCTATAAACAAAAAAGAGGACTCGCAGTGAGTCCTCTTTTGATTTTTGTGCTTTGATTATTTAGGAACCTTTTCCCAGTCCTTGAGGAAGCCTTCAACGGCTCTGGCGGAGTTGGGGTTGGTAGCCATCTGCATAACAACCTTGAAGGGCATGGTGGCAATGTCGGTGCCCATTCTGGCAAGCTCGGCAACGTGAACGGGATGACGGACGGAAGCGGCAACGATCTTGGTGTCGATGCCCTGAGCGTCGAAGATCTCGCGGATTTCGGCAACAAGGTTGAGTCCGTTTTCACCGATGTCGTCCATACGGCCAACGAAGGGAGCAACATAGGAAGCGCCTGCGTTAGCGGCAAGAATAGCCTGGCAGGAGGAGAAAACAACGGTGTTGCAGACGGTGATGCCCTCGGAAGAAAGGGTCTTGACAGCCTTAAGTCCTTCGGGGATCATGGGGATCTTAACAACGATGTTTTTGCTCTTTGCGGCAAGCTTTCTGCCCTCTTCGATCATGCCCTCGGCGTCAACGCTGAGAACCTCGGCAAAAACGGGGCCGTCGGTCATAATTGCGGTGATGTCGGTGAGAAGATCGTCAAACTTTCTGTTTTCTCTCGAAATGATCGAGGGGTTGGTGGTTACACCGGTGATGGCGCCCATATCGTAAGCGGTTTTGATCTGCTCGATATTTGCGCTGTCGAGAAAGATTTTCATTTTATAGTTCCTCCAATATAAGAATTCGCGTTGCCGTCGAAAAATTCGGCGGCAAGCTTAATTTAAAACAAATCAGTCGATGGATTTGGCGTTTGCGAGAAGATATTTCTCGGCCTCATAGCACCAAAGTCCGTTGTTGGCGGCCACGATCTCGGCAAGCTTTTTGAACATGGGATCGGTTTCTCCCAGCTTTTCAAAATCGGCAATGGCGGTGAGGGGCATGGAAATGTGGGTATAAATGAGCTTTTTGCCGCCCTTGATGTTGGGGAGGTTGAGGGTGGTTTCCACAACGCTGTCAAGACCGCCCACATGGGTGATCATGGATGCGGGGTTGACCTTTCCGCTGCCCATCATGGAGATGACCTCCACAACGTCGTCGATGTTGCTGCCCGAGTCGCCGGCGATGTGTGCGGTATCGTAATGAACGTTATAGAAGTTGAATTCGGCCGAGAATTCGGTCTTGGTGGGGCCTGCAAAGAAATTGAGGCAGCCGTCGTGACCGAGGATTGCGCCGCCCTGTTCCACAACGGGCTTTACTGGAGCAAAAACGAAAACATCATCAAAGCCCTTGCCGCCGGTCAGACCGCGGAGCACGCCCACGGGATCGTCGCAGGCGGTGTTTACATAGTGAAGCTCGACGCCGAATTTCTTGGCTTCCTCGGGAGTGTAGATGGAAGCGGCGCGGGCAAGTCTTGCGTCGTCAACATCGGTGACAACGAGAAGAGAGGGATGAACGTCGCGGTGAATGGCATAGTCGATTGCGCCGAGTCCCATGGGGCCCGCACCTGCGAGAATGGCCATTTTACCGTTTTGGACAATGTCCATTTTGTGAGCATAGTGATGACCGGGAACATTGTGCCAGGAAGTGTGAAGTCCGCCGGCGATACATGCCATGGGCTCGGAAAGGGAGCCGTAGAAGAAGGCGTCGCCGGTGTAGTTCAGAAGGCAGCCGAGCTCCATAACTTTGTTTGGAACGATAACATAGGTTGCGTCTCCGCCGATATACTTAAAGGAATAACCGGGAGCGGCATAAATGTCCTCGGGGTCGTTAAGAGCCGGCTGAATGGAAACGCGCTGACCCTCTTTAAAGTCATTTGCCCATTTGCTTCCGACCTTGACGATTTCGCCGCAGAATTCATGTCCCACAATGGTGGGGTTCTCGGCAACGTCGTTGGGCACGCGCTTGTGCTTTGCGCCCTGAACGGCAGCCTTATAGGTGGACATACAAATACTGTCGGACACTACCTTGAGCAGTATCTCGTCCTCCTGCATCTCGGGGAGCTCAAACTCCTCGAGGCGCAGATCGTTTTCGCCGTAAATTCTTACTGCTTTTGTTTTCATTTTAAAGACCTCTTTAAATTAAATTTCAAGTGTAATCAGCCAATGTTTATAACAGCATCCGAGAAGGTCGGATGAAGCTCAGCATGGGTTTCCGCGTCGACGCAGGTGTTGCAGGAAATGACAACCTTGGTTTCTCCCGAAACGCCGTCCTTGCTCTTGAATTCGAGATTTCCCAGGGCGCTGTCCGCAAGGCCGTTTGCGTCGATAACCGCAATTCTGACGGTTCCGGGCTCAACCTCGTTGTCGGTGACAAGAGATTTTCCCGAGGACTCAAAGCCCGAATACTCAAGCTTGTCGGTGTCATAGGAAACGGTCAGATCGAGAGCTCCTATGCGGGAATTTTCGGTCACGGTGACGGGCACCGTAACGCTCTGTCCTGCCGAAGCGCTTACATTTTGGCCGGCTATTTCGATAGACTCGGCGGGATTTTCAATGGTGCTGTTTGTGAAATTGTCAATGTATTCCTGGGTTTTGGAATCGGCTTCGATGCTTGTTGCCTCGGCGGAGGAGACGGTCGAAGTCTCGTCGGCGCCCGAATTATCGTCGTCCGCCTTTTTACAGGCCGAGAAAGCAAGCACAAATGCCAAAGCGAGCATAATTGCAATTATTTTTTTCATTCTTTCCACTCCTTTTCGGTTTCCGATTTATTATACACTATTTTTCGTATTAAAGCAATTGATTTTTGGATTTTTTTAAGGTTAATTTATCGGCGGGTATCTGAGCCAGCAAAATCGCCGTAAACATGAGCACACAGCCGATTATTTCCCTTGCGCCCAGGGCGTCCCCCAAAATTATCCACCCCGAAAGCACGGCAAAGACCGATTCCATGCACATTATAAGCGACGCAACGGTGGGGTCGGTGTATTTTTGCCCCACGATCTGCAGGGTATAGGCCACCCCGCTGCTCATAACGCCGGAGTAAAGAATGGGGATTGCCGCCGAAAGTATGTTTTGAGCAGACGGGTGCTCGAAAATAAACATACAGACGACCGACAGCACTCCGCCCACGAAAAACTGTATGCAGGACAGCCAGACCCCGTTCACTTTCGGGGAAAAATAATCGATAACGAGAATATGACCGGTAAAGGCCATGGCGCAGAAAAGGGTTATGACGTCGCCGATACATATTGCGCTGCCATCGCCTGTTTTGACGCACAGAAGATAAAGACCGAAAACGGCAAGCACAATGCCTATCCATATGGTTTTGGGCGGCTTTTTCTTTAAAAAGATACTGACAACGGGCACCATAACGACATAGAGCGCCGTTATAAATCCGGATTTTCCCGCCGTGGTTCCGTTTTCAATTCCGAACTGCTGAAGATTTGCGGCCACGAAAATAACGGCTCCGCATATAATTCCGCCGATGAGAACCGCTTTGTTGGGCTTTCTGTGACCGACGGGGCCGTCGGAATTTTTCGGGCTTCGCGACGAAAGCAGCGCAACCGGCAGTATGCAAAGCGAGCCGATGACCATTCGCGACCCGTTAAAGGTGAAGGGCTCCACAAGGCCGACGCTTTCGCTTTGAGCCACAAAGGACGTTCCCCATATAAATGCGGCAAGAGCAAGCAGCACATTGCCCAGCATTTTTTTTGTTGATGCGGTAGATATAACAATTCCTCCCGAAAATTTCAATCTCAAAAATTCTGCGGATAGCTTTTTTCGCTTCCGTCAAAAAGCACATAGGGACGGCGTTTCATGACCGTTTCCATATAATCAAAAACCGTTTCAAAGGGCTTTTCCACCCCTATGCCGCCGTCAAGCATATTTGTGTCGTGATTGTCGCTGCCCGCCGTTTGGGGAAGGTTGTGCTTTTCGGCATATGCGGCCGCGTCAACGTCAAACTGCGGAACGCTTTGGGGCTTATGACAATTCGGATTTGAATGGGAAGCATTTCGCGTTTCCACCGCGTCGACAAAATCGGGATAAAGTCTCACCTCATCCACAATTCCGTGTACGATTCTGAAGGGGTGGGCGTGAACCACCATTCCTCCCGCGTTTTTGATTATTTTATACTGTTCCTCAACCGAATCGGTTTTTATTTCGGGATGGGTCACAAGCCACTCCTCGTCGATTCCGTAAACGAGGAATTCGGTGGCCTTAAAATTGGTCTCAAGGCCGAAAAACACCGAAAGGCCTATTTTGTCTCCCTCTTCCTTTGCGGCGCGGTATCCCGCACAGTAGGCTCTCACCCACTCCTCCCAAGGCAAATTCGGGTCAATGCAGTTGTTGCCTCTCCAAAAATGATTGGTGACCATTATGCCTGCATATCCCCCGGCCTTATAGGCTCTCGCCATTTCGGGTCCGGAATTCACGGCGCAGGCGCTGGCCTCGTTTGTGTGGCAATGAGTCTCATAAAGATACATAAAGATTCCCTCCTTAAAACTCAAAAAGCATACATATAATATAGCATTTGCTCCGTCAAGTCAATGGAAAAGGGGCAAAATCGACTGAAAACGGTATTTTTTCTTGACAAACGCGGCTCTTTGTGTTACACTAACAAAGCCGCTTGTTACGGGCGGTAGTTTTTGCTCTGCAAAAATTACCACAAGTGTTAAATCCGCCCCGGCTGACAGCGAGTCTATTGTATTGGAGTTTTTTTAATGTACGCAATCATCGAAACCGGCGGAAAGCAGTACAAGGTGTCTAACGGAGACGTTATCTACATCGAAAAGCTTGACGTTCAGGCAGAGGAAACCGTGAAATTCGACAAGGTTCTCGCATTCTGCGACGACAACGGAGTTCAGGTCGGAGCCCCCACCCTCGACATTCCCGTCGAAGGCAAGGTCGTTAAAAACGGCAAGGGCAAGAAGATCACCGTTTTCACCTACAAGCCCAAGAAAAACGAAAAGAGAAAAATGGGTCACCGTCAGCCTTACACCAAGGTTGAGATCGTTTCCATAAACGGCGTAAAATAATGACCGCCGCGATTTTGTTGAGGGAAAACGGACTTTATAAGGGCTTTGTCATGAGCGGCCATTCCGGTCACGGAAGTGTCGGCAACGACATAGTCTGCGCGGCTCTTTCTTCGGCCGCATACCTTGCCGCAAACATTATTTCCCTTGACGGAGAAAATGCGAAAATAAGCATAGAGGAAGGCAAAATGAGGGTTTTTGTGAAAGCTCCCGATGAGCTGAGCCAAAGTGTCTTTACCGCTCTCGGATTTCAGCTTGCCGACATAAGGCGGCAATATCCCGAAAATTTTCGCCTTTGCAAATTAACTTTAACAGGAGGAAAAAACAATGTTTAATGTAAATATTCAGCTTTTCGCTCATAAAAAGGGCGTCGGTTCCACCAAGAACGGACGTGATTCCGAGTCCAAGCGTCTCGGTCTTAAAAAAGGCGACGGCCAGTTTGTTACCGCCGGTAACATCCTCATCCGTCAGAGAGGAACCCACATCCATGCCGGTGAAAATGTCGGCCGCGGTTCCGATGACACCCTTTTTGCCCTCATTGACGGAAAGGTAAAGTTCGAGCGCGTCGGACGTGACCGCAAGCGTGTTAGCGTTTATTCGGTCGAACAATAATCTTTGTTGACATGAATTTTAGGGCGGACTTTGCGGTTTCGCCCTTTTATTCTGCCCGAAAGGTAATTTCAAATGTTTATTGATATTGCGAAAATCAAAATAAAAGCCGGTGACGGAGGTAACGGAGCCGTATCCTTCAGACGGGAAAAATACGTTGCGGCCGGCGGTCCCGACGGGGGTGACGGAGGAAAGGGCGGCAACATCGTTTTCCTGCCCGACGACAATCTTTCCACCCTCGCCGACTTCCGTTATAAAAGAAAATACACGGCGGAAAACGGCGTGGACGGCGCGGCAGGCAACTGCACGGGCAAGCGCGGTGAAGATCTCATCATCAAAGTACCGGTCGGGACAGTCATCCGCGAGGCGGAATCCGGCGCGGTGGTTGCGGATATGGACACAGCGGGCGAAACGCGCACGATTCTGCACGGCGGACGCGGCGGCTGGGGCAACCGCCACTTTGCGACCCCGACCCGGCAAGCGCCGAACTTCGCCAAGCCCGGCATTAAGACGGAAGTCCACACCTTTCTGCTGGAGCTCAAAACGATTGCGGACGTGGGTCTTGTGGGCTATCCGAACGTCGGCAAATCGACGATTCTGTCCGTCGTGACGAGCGCAAAGCCGAAAATCGGCAACTACCACTTCACGACGCTGACGCCGAATCTGGGCATCGTCCGCCGCCACGGCAAGGACATTGTGCTGGCGGATATTCCGGGGCTGATTGAGGG
>URYV01000069.1 GCA_900552285.1 uncultured Oscillospiraceae bacterium | reverse complement strand
TTGATAAAGTAACGCCGGATGGCTGGTATGCAGGACAGAGAAATGCGATCCGTCACTCCATCGAGGCAAAGGACAACTGGTATCAGCTGATCCTTCGTATGTATCAGCTGGATGCAGGCGTACGCCAGACATTCTTCCGCAACTTTATTGTAAATGCCAGTCTTAAGGGAAGTGCAACGCAGGAAAAGGTATCAGAAGAGAATGACTGCAATGTACCGTGGGCAATTCTTCTTGATCCTACCAGTGCATGTAACCTTCATTGCACAGGATGCTGGGCAGCAGAGTATGGCCACAAGCTGAACCTGGATCTTGAGACCATCGATTCTATCGTAAAACAGGGTAAAGAGCTGGGAACCTATATGTACATCTACACAGGCGGTGAGCCACTGGTCCGCAAAAAGGATCTCATTAAGATCTGTGAGATGAATCCGGACTGCGAGTTCCTTTCCTTCACAAACGGAACTCTTATCGACGAAGAATTCTGTCAGGAAATGCTCCGTGTGAAAAACTTCGTTCCGGCTATCAGCCTTGAGGGAACAGAGGCAACTACAGACGGACGTCGTGGAGATGGCGTATATCAGAAGGTTATGCATGCCATGGAGCTTCTGAAGAGTCACGGACTTCCGTTCGGTGTTTCCACATGCTACACATCCGCAAACGTAGATGCAGTAAGCAGTGAGGAATACTTCGATCATCTGATCGAGTGCGGTGCTTATTTTGCATGGTTCTTCCACTATATGCCGGTTGGAAATGATGCGGCAGCAGATCTTCTTCCCACACCGGAGCAGAGGATCAAAATGTATGACAGCGTCCGCAGATTCCGTGCCACAAAATCTCTCTTCACAATGGACTTCCAGAATGATGCAGAGTATGTAGGCGGATGTATCGCAGGTGGCCGTCGTTACCTCCATATCAATGCAAACGGAGACGTGGATCCTTGTGTATTCATTCATTTCTCCAATGCGAACATTAAAGAATGTACACTTCTTGAGGCGCTGAAGAGCCCGATCTTTATGGAGTATCACAAAGGTCAGCCGTTCAACAAGAACATGCTTCGTCCATGTCCGATGCTTGAAAATCCTGAACTTCTCCGCAAGATGGTTGAGCGTGCAGGAGCGAAATCTACAGACCTTCAGTCACCGGAAACAGCGGAGCATCTCTGTGCAAAGTGTGATCACTATGCAGAGGTATGGAAGAAACAGGCCGATGCGCTCTGGAGTGAGAGCCAGGCGAAAAAAGCTGCAAAAAAATCACCCGACACAAAACCGATAACGTCGGTCAGCATGACCGTAAATATGGTCACATAGAGAGCCGCCGTGGCAAGCTTGCCGAACAGCTTGGACTGACAGGTGCGCGCTCCCGTTTTGAAAAGCACAAGGGCGCCCAGCAGCATTATGCCCTCCTTAGCCATCATGACATAAAGCATGACGCGCATTGGCAAATGGTGTATCGCCACCAGAAAAACCACCGCAAGCATTGTCAGCTTGTCGGCAATGGGGTCGAGCAGCTTTCCGAGATCCGACACCTGATTGAAGGTTCGGGCTATAAAGCCGTCGAGCATATCCGAAGCGCCCGACAAAACCACAAGCACGGTTGCCGCCACCATATGCTTTTTAAGATAGAGCACCACGATTATCGGCACAAGTATAATTCTTATAAACGACAGTAGATTAGGAATTGTAAATATTTTTTTATTCATACGTCCTCCCTATGCTGCGGTTGAAAAGTTGCGCGGCCGAGCCGGAAAAAGAGCCGGTCATGAGCTTATATGAGACCGAGCGGCCGAGCTGTTCGGCCGTCAGACCCAAAAATCCGTTCGGAAGCGCCACGGTAAGCGACTTTGTTACCGTCACAAGCAGATAGACTATTATAAGTCCCTCCAAAAGGCCGAGCAGACCGCCGAGACCGCGGTCGAGCCCTTTAAGCGGAGTTATTTTAAAAACCTTTCCCACCGCCTTTGAAAGCAGCGAAACGATTAACAGCAAAATCGTTCCGAGAACAATCGTCGCAACCGTTTTTATAAGCGAAAGCAGCGGCGGCTTTATGATATTTTCAACAATGTTTTCACTCACCGAGGCGATGTTTTCGGCCGAAACCGCTCTTGCAATCTCATCTGTCGAAATACCGAAGGTTTTAAGCATTCTTGAAACCGTTCCGTTTTCGTCGGCAAGTATTTCGGCCGTTCTTTCGCCCTCGTCTATGGGACTTTCGGCTCCGCCCAAAACCGCCCTGTCGACTTCCGCCTGAATTCTGTTTTTAAACATCACGTCATAGCAAAGCTCCGACACGGGAGCCGAAAGCGAAACCGCAATTGCCACGGCCGCCACCGCCCCGACACAGGAAACGAGACAGGAGGCAAGGCCTTTTTTTGCGCCGTTTAGGGTTATGATTACCAAAAGAGCAAGACATATTATGTCGAAAACAATATTCATTAACTACACCTTTCCGGATTCGATAGTGACCGAGCCGAGCACTGCCGTTCCCGCTCCCGATGTAATAATCTGACGGGCATCGGCCGAGGCTTCGGCTTCCTTTTTCCTTTCGCCCTTTGCGTCAAAGGAAATCAGCTTTTCTCCCGAAAGCACGACGGCCTTGTTGCCGGAGAGAGAAAGCGAGACCGCCTCGGCGCCGATGTCGGCGGAATAGAGATTTTCAAGGGTTTTGTCGAAAACCATGAGCTGATTGTTGGCCGAGTCGTTGTATTTTTCCACCGTCACGGCCACGGCGGTCGAGCTTTGAGCAAAGCAGGACACCCGCCCCGAGTCAAATCCGAAATCGGTTCTGACGCCCTGTTCGGTTATAGAGGTCAGCATATTGTCGAAAACTCCCACAAGGGTGTTTCCCTTAAAATCGAGAGAAACAACATTGGAGCCTTCAAAGCTTTGGTCGGATATAATTGTGCCTCCGTCGGTTTTTATAAGCAGCACCCCGCCGAGGGTCTTACCGCCCTGTCCCGAAACGGTGCCTATTCCCATATACCGTCCGTCGTCTGACACGGCAAGAGCCACGACCTGCCGTTCGGAGGAATGCCATGTGCATTTCTGCCCGCCCTTTCGGTCAAAGGCGGTAACGTCGCACACATAGTCCCCCGACCTTGTGGCAAGAGCGAAAAAGCCCTTATCGCCGATGGCGGCGGTTATGATTTCACGGTCGGCCGAGCCTTCGAGAACGGTTCCTCTTCTGCGCTCGATTTTATATCCCTTTCCGCCCCTGTCATAAACCAGCACGCGGTAACGGGAGGTCGCCGCGGCGGGATTTGAAAAACCGTGGGGGCGGTTGTAAATTTGTTTTCCCGACGAGGTATAAAGCATTACGGTCGAGTCGCATAGCAAAGCAACGTCGCTGCCCACCCCGGAAATAAGCCTTCCCGAGGCCGCCGAAATGTCAAGAGGAAATCCCGGACCGGAGGCCGAAAATCCCGCGAAGAATTCTCCCGTGGCGTCGATAAGTCCTATGGGAATGGCGATGTTAAGCACTATAAACGCCGTAAGCAATACGGCCGCAGCGGCAAGCAGCTTTTTGAATTTGGCCGCCCGCTTGAGCTTTCCGCCGATTATCACGCTGATTTTTTTGTCGTTTTTTTCACCCGAAGGAGGCGTTTTTCCGTTCTTTTCGGATTTCACTCTTTTGCCGACATTTTTTTTCATCGGCTTTTTCTGACGTTTTTCCGGCAGATTTGCGCCGCCGTTTACACGGCCTTCATCAGTCCTTACATTCGGCTGACCGTCAAGATCCGCACTTTCGGAGGATCTGTTTTTAAACTCATAAGGAACATTTATGACCCGATAGTCTTTTTTTTCGGGTTTGTCTTTATTCATTTTTCTTCCTCCTCGTAGAAAATGTCTTTAAGATAAAGTCCGACGGCCGGCGCGGTCGGCCCCGCAAGGGAACGGTCCTTTGCGGAGATTATGTCACCGATTTTGTCGGCCTTTATTTTTCCCTCGCACACCCGTATGAGCGTTCCGACCATTATGCGAACCATATTGTAAAGAAATCCGTCGGCCCGCACGCGGAAAATCACAACATCGCCTTTTCTTTCGACGGCGGCGCTTTTGACGGTCCTGACCTTATCCCCCTCCTTTGCCCCTGCCGAGCAAAAGGAGGAAAAGTCGTGGGTCCCCAAAAAAGCCTTTGCCGCCCTGTTCATAAGATTTTCGTCAAGGGCGTGGGGATAGCGGCAGCTTCTCCCTTCAAGAAACGGGTCTCTTCTGTAAGAATTGTATATTATGTATTCATATTCCTTGGCCTTGCAGGAATATCGGGCATGAAAACCGCCGTCAACCTCACGAAGGGCAAGGGCTCCTATATCTTCGGGCAAAAAATGATTAAGCCCGGCTATAACCTTTTCGGTGTTTATGGGATTTTCGGAGTCAAAGTGACAGCAGTATTTTCTCGCATGGACGCCGCTGTCGGTTCTGCTGCACCCCGAAAGTGCGGGACGGCAGCCCAGCACCTTTTCGAGAGCGTTCTGAACCTCGCTTTGAACGGAATTTGCGTTTTTCTGAACCTGCCATCCGTGATAGGCCGTTCCGATGTAGCTGACGGTCAAAAGATACCTCATAAAACTATCCTTTTATAAGCGAATAAATAATTCCGCCGCAGTAGGTGTTTGAAAGAATTATCGCCGCAAGCAGCAGCGCAAAAACCCCCGTCGACACATAGTCGATTGCCGAGGCCTTCATGACCTTCATGCGGGTTCTGCCCTCGCCGCCGTGATAACAGCGGCACTCCATGGCGTCGGCAAGCTCGGACGCACGGCGGAAAGAGGAAATCAGCAGCGGAATGAGTATGGGCACAAGCGCCTTTACCCGTTTTATAAGTCCTCCGCTTTCTATGTCGGCTCCTCTGGCCTTTTGAGCGCTCATTATCTTGTCGGTTTCCTCTATAAGGGTCGGAATAAACCGCAGGGCGATGGTCATCATCATGGCAAGGGAGTGAACGTCGACCTTGATTGCATTAAGCGGCGAAAAAAGCCGTTCGATGGCGTCGGTCAGCTCGGTGGGCGAGGTGGTGTAGGTCAAAATCGAACTGCACATTATGAGAATGGCAATTCTCACCGACATATAGACCGCGGTGGTTATTCCCCCGGTGGTTATGGTTATTTTCCAAAAGGAAACAACGGTATCTCCGCCCGAAACATAAAGGGCGTTTAACACCGAGGTCAGTATTATAATAGGTATAATGGGCTTTAAGGTTTTCAAATACATTTTCACGGGTATTCTGGTGGCGGCAATGAAAATTGCGAGAGCCGCGGCCGTGATAACAAGGGAAATTGCGTTTTGCGCCACAAATGTGAACACGATGAATGCCACCGTCAGCACCATTTTAAATCTCGGGTCCATTTTGTGAACAAGAGACTTTGCGGGATAAAACTGACCGAAAGTGATGTCGTTAAGCACGCTTTCCACCCCGCTCCCTTAAAAGTCTTTCTATCTCGGCGGCGGCGGCGTCAACCGTGTATATACCGTCGGACACGTCAAATCCCCGGCCTTTAAGCTCAAGGAAAATCCGAGTGATTTTGGGAACGTCGAGCCCCATGGACAAAAGAGTCTCGCCTTTGGAGAAAACCTCTCTCGGGCTTCCGAACATGACGTTTTTGCCCTTATTCATCACAAGCACGCGGTGGGAAAGACCTGCCACGTCCTCCATGTTATGCGAAACGAAAATGACCGACGCTCCGGTTTTTTCGTTGTAATTTTTTATCATGTCAAGTATGGTGGCGCGCCCCTTGGGGTCAAGCCCCGCCGTGGGCTCGTCGAGAATAAGCACCTCGGGTCTCATGGCAAGCACGCCCGCAATGGCGGCTCTGCGCTTTTCTCCTCCCGAAATGTCAAAGGGAGATTTGGAAAGCAATGTTCTCTTAAGCCCAACAAGGTCGGCCGCTTCGACCACACGTTTTTTTATTTCATCCTCCGAAAGGCCCATGTTTCTCGGGCCGAAGGAAATGTCCTTTGCAACCGTTTCGTCAAACAGCTGATATTCGGGGTACTGAAAAACCATACCTATTCGAAAACGGTATTTTCTTGAATTTTTCGGGTCGGCAAAAATATCCTCCCCCGAAAGCAGAACCCTGCCGCTCTCGGGCTTCAAAAGTCCGCACAGCATCTGCACAAGGGTGGATTTTCCCGAACCGGTATGTCCTATTATGCCGACGATCTCGCCCTTTTCCACCGAAAAGCTCACGTCGGTGACGGCGTCTTTTCTGAAGGGCGTTCCCTCGCCGTAAATATAGCCTAATTTTTCCGCGCAAAGTAATGACAATGTTTTTCCTCTTTTATTTCAGTAATTTTGACAGAGCCTCCACCATTCCGCTCTCGTCGAGGGGATCGCCCGACAACCTTATTCCCCGTTCCGAAAGTGCCTCGGTCAGGGTACAGGTTATGGGCAGGGTCAACCCGGTTTTTCTGATTATGTCTCTTTTTGCAAAAACCTCCGACGGCTTTCCGTCGAGAATTATTTTGCCCGACTCCATGACGATGCAGCGGTCGGTATCCACCGCCTCGTCCATATAATGGGTTATCATGACCACCGTCATGCCCTGCTCCTTATTGAGCCTTTTTGCAATGGAGATTATCTCTCCCCTGCCTCTCGGGTCAAGCATGGCCGTCGCCTCGTCAAGCACAAGACATCTCGGGTTCATGGCAAGTATTCCCGCAATGGCTATTCTCTGCTTTTGTCCGCCCGAAAGCTTGGTCGTGGCGTGACGGCGGTATTCGAGCATACCCACCGCCTTTAGGGATTTTTCCACGCGGGAGATTATTTCCCCGCGTTCAACGCCCAAATTTTCGGGGCCGAAGGCCACGTCCTCTTCAACTATTGTAGAAACTATCTGATTATCGGGGTTTTGAAAGACAAGACCCACCGTCCGCCTGATGTCAAGCATATTCTGTTCGTCGGCCGTGGAGAGTCCGTCAACCGTGACCGTTCCCTCGTCGGGCAATATCATGCCGTTTAAAAGACGGGAAAGGGTGGATTTTCCCGAGCCGTTGTGACCGAGAACGGCCACAAAGCTGCCTTCTTCGATCGAAAGGCTCAGATTGTCGAATATTTTTGTTTTCTGTTCGGTTTCCGGATCGGCATATCCGAAGGACACGCCGTCAAGCTTTATTATGTCGCTCAAAGCACATCCTCCTTTGTCCAAATCGTGGTGGCTCCGCAGGGAAGCACCCTTCCGCTGGCCGAAACCGGAAGACCGATCTCGTCGCAGATTATTTTTCCGCCGAAATCCTTTTGGAAAATCTCCCCGAGGGTATATCCGCACACACCGGCCGAAAAACCCGTTGTGTAGGAATTCAGCATTATAAAGCTGCTGTCCTTATTCATGAGCTTTTTGCAGGACAGGAGAAAATCGTAAAGCTTTTCCTCAAGCTGCCACACTTCCCCTCCCGGACCTCTCCCGTAGGAGGGCGGGTCGAGAATTATGCCGTCATATATATTTCCTCGGCGGATTTCCCTGTTTACGAATTTTATGCAGTCGTCCACAAGCCACCGAACCGGCCTGTCGGACAGGCGTGAAATCTGAGCGTTTTCCTTTCCCCACGCAACCATACCCTTTGAGGCGTCAACATGGGTCACGCTCGCCCCGGCGGCAAGAGCCGAAAGGGTTGCGGCTCCGGTATATCCGAAAAGATTGAGTATTTTAAGCGGTTTTTGCGATTTTTTGATAAGTTCGGCGCAAAAGTCCCAATTCACGGCCTGCTCGGGAAAAATCCCGGTGTGCTTAAAGCCCATGGGCTTTAAATTGAATTTAAGAGAGCCGTAATTTATGCTCCACACCTCGGGAATTTTTTTATAAAACTCCCATTTTCCGCCGCCCGATTTACTTCGGTGATAGCGGCCGTGAGCCTGCTTCCATCTCGGGTCGAGACGGGGCGTTTTCCAAATGGCCTGGGGGTCGGGGCGGATGAGAATAATATCTCCCCACCGCTCGAGCAAGATGACGGAGCGATAGAATCCGCATTTCATGAGTTTTGGAAAAACAACTCCCTTTGGACAGATTCGGGAATCAAAATTCCTGCGTGGAATTTGTGCAAAAAAGCAGTTGACAAGCTTCCGCATTTGTGCTATACTAGATTTTACAAAAGCGTTGAGGGGAACGGCGCATTTCGCCGGAGCTTTTTTCAGAGAACCGCTGTCACCGGCTGAGAGCAGCGGCAAAAAGTCAAGAGATGCGCACACCACTCCCTGAGTCTGCCCAATCCGCAGCGGTC
>URYV01000068.1 GCA_900552285.1 uncultured Oscillospiraceae bacterium | reverse complement strand
AGAGTAGGAAATGAAAATTGCGGCTAACAAAAAAGATTTAAACCGCCCTGCTTCCGACAATGCGGTTTAAATCTTTTTAAACTATCCTTGGGGCTAACCGTCTATCGGTTGCCTTTCTGTTTTTATTATAGCATATTTTTTCGGTTTGTCAAGCACCTGAATAGCTGCCTTTTTTAATTCGGCGTGGAACAATCAGTTGCCGCCGTTTTTCAGCAGAGCCTTACGCAAAAGCTCGCTTCTGTCCTCGGCGGAAATTTTGCTTTTTCTTCCGAATTGGGTAAAGCTGTTGCTTTTGTCGTTTTCGGGTTTTTCTTCGGCTTTTTCTTCAACCTTTTCCTCAGCCTGCTCGGTCGGCACTTCTGAAACGGTGCTGTCGGCAGCGGCGGTGGTTACAAGGTGCGGCTTTACCGTATAGGTTTTATTTTCACTTTCAACGGGTTCGGGTTGACTTTCTGCTTTTTCTGCCGTATTATGCATATTTTCAGTCGGTGAATCCTGCACTGTAAATTCGGCTGCGGCAGTGTCATATTCCGCTAAAAGCCTTTCGGTGTTTTCAGCTGATTTTTCCACCGTGCCTTTAATGCTCCCGTAAATTTCCGCAAAGGCTTTCGCCTTATCAAGCATTGCGGCGGCAGAGTCGGCAGTGTAGCTTAATTTCTCATTAAGGCGTGAGAAAATATCCGCTATATCGCGCTGTATAGTCTCGTATTCGTCAATCATACCGGCGGTCTCGCTCATAGTATCGTCAAAATGCTTTTCTATTTCCAAAAGTTTTTCAAACATAATTACTCCTTGTTTTGCTCAAGAATTTTTTTGACCGCCCGTTCGGCGGCGGCACGGGGAAGCATGATTTCGCGGCCGCATTTTTCGCATTTGAGTTTTACGTCCATCCCCGTCCTCGTGATAAGGAAAATATCGCCTGTGCAGGGGTGCTTTTTCTTCATCTTGACCCGTGTTCCCACGTCCAAATTCACAGGATCACCCTTTACATACAAAAATTCATTTTATTATAACACATATTATAAATAAAGGCAAATGTTTTTTACCGTGCAAAGCGGCGGAACCCGACGCACTTTTCGGCGCGGTCAAAGCCAAAAACAAAAAGCTCCCCGCCGCCCTTTTGAAAAAGGCAAAACGGAGAGCGTTAAATTTTCGAAATAAGCTTAAAACGGCTTCTGCCGGCTTAAAGGCCGGGGGAAAACCAATTCCACGCGTGCCAAAATTCAAGGCTTCCCGCCGAAAAGGCACACACAACATAGGACAGCACGAAAAGGGCGGCGAAAAGTATAAGTGCGATAAGGGCGGTGCTGCGAAGGCGGCGCTTTTTGGCGGCCGAAAACTGCGGGGCTATGGCAAGAGCGGGGAGAAGGGCGCCGCCAGACGCCGAGGCGAGGGCGTTCTTTTGAAAGCGTGAAAATGCGCGGACAAGCTGGCGCAAAAAGGCTCCGTAATACACGCAGCCCGCAAAGCTGAGCAGGGCGAGAGCGGCAAGGGCAAGGGCGAGAATTACGCCGCAGTAATAGGGCATAGAGGGAATAATTCCGAAAATGTCAAGCCGTCCCAAAAGGCCGACGCAAACCCCGGCAAAGGAAATTCCCGCCGCCGCCATAACAAGCTCAAAGGCGGCAAGCAGTATGAAAAACAGTCCTGCGAATATGTCGGCAAAGCACAGCCCGATTACCGTAAAGACCTTGTTTTGCCTTCCCTCGGGGCGCCGCTTTCGCCGAGCTGGGAGGCAAGCGCGGCGGGGTCGCCGAGTCTCGCGGCAATCTCCTCTTCGGAATACCCGTCGGACATTTTAAAGGTAAAATGCTTTTCATATTCATCGATTATGTCTAAAGCGTCGGGAATGTTTTTCTTTTTAAGTTCGCCCGAAAGTATTGTCATAAATTCATTCTTTGTCATTGTTTTCATCCTCCAATAAAGTTTCCACCGCCTTGGCGAATTTCAGATATTCGGCTTTGTCGTTTTGATAGGTTTCCCGACCGAGGTCGGTGAGCTTGTAGTATTTACGGGGCGGACCGCCGCTTTCCTCCTGAAGATAGGTGGTCAGCAGACCCTCGTTTTTCAGCTTTCTGAGCAGGGGATAGACCGTTCCGTCGGCCACGTCGATGTGACCCGACAAAAAGTCGGATATTTCATATCCGTAGCAGTCCCGCCTGTGCAGCAGCGACAGCACGCAAAGGTCAAGCACACCTTTTTTGTATTGACTGTTCATATGAAACTCCTTTCGTTAAGTATCCGTTGATTAAGATAAAACATAAACTTACGGGCAAACAACTCAAACTGCGGCGATTGATAAATCAGAGACTTATTCGCAAACTTACAATCCCTCAGTCAGCTGCGCTGACAGCTCCCTTTACACAAGGGAGCCGAAAATACCGAACCGCGGTCGTTTACATCTGGGAGCCTAAACTTCGCGGAGAGGTCGATTTCAGTCTTTACACAAGGGAGCCGACGGTACGCAAAAATTTCTTTTCATTTTTCACAAGGTCGCCGAGACTAAGCAAAAAAATATTTTCGTGTTTTTTGAAAACGCCTAAACCAAATAAAAACCGATTTTATATTTCCCCACATTGGAAATAAAAAGCAATAGGCCTTGTACATTCAAGCCTCCCTTGTGTAAAGGGAGGTGGCGCGGCGCAGCCGCGACGGAGGGATTGTTTTTGCTTAAGTTTTTTTGCAGTTCCCGATACCGCAAATTCTTCGGCATTTTGATTGTTTTTTTCGGCCGCTTGCTTTGAAACCGGCCTTTCCGTGGTTTTAGGGCTGTTTTCCGAAAGGGCACTGCGGCAAATCGTGAAAACGGCAAACGGTTGTTTTAGTTCTTACACTACTGTGCTATATACAGTAGTTTTGAAAAGTCAATAGTTTTCAAGAAATTTTTTAAAAAAACTTTCGAAACGGGTTGTTTGGCGGGAGGATACAAGGCTTTTGACGAAAAAACTCCCGAAAGAGTCTTTTAAAACTCTCTCGGGAGCAATGATTGTTGAAATGCTGTTTTTGTGCCGATTTCGGGCTTCGGCCGTCATTACCGTCGTCCGCCCTGCAAAAGACTTGTTCGCCGTCGGCACAAGGACGGCGGAAGAAGCAGTAGTATGCTGTCTATTTAAAATACATATACAAATCGCATTTGAGCATACCGTTGTAAAGCTTGCGCTTTTTGTCGGCAGATCGCCCGAAAAGCTGTTCGAATTTTTCGTCGGGGCTTATGACCGAATAGCGGTATCCGTGCTTTTTTTCAAAGACCTTACCCATAACTCCGTAAATGCGCCGCGCCTCGTCGATGTCGAGCAGGCGTTCGCCGTAGGGCGGGTTTGTGACGACAATGCCCCGTTCGGTTTTTGGGGCAAAATCCGAAATGTCACTCTGAACCGCCGAGACGAATTCTCCCACCCCCGCTTTTTTCGCGTTTTCGAGGGTGAGGGCGACGGCCGTCTCGTCAATGTCGCTTGCAACGGCTTTGAATTCTATGTCGCGGTTTATTTTTGCTCTTGCGGCCTCCCGCTCGTTTTTAAAAACAACGGGTTTTATCGAACCCCAGTTTTCGGCGGCAAAGCGCCTTTTAAGACCGGGAGCGGTGTTTGAGGCGATAAGGGCGCCCTCGATTGCGATTGTTCCCGAGCCGCAGAAGGGGTCGTAAAGCGTGGAATCGGAATAGGGTCTCGACAGCATGACCATGGCGGCGGCAAGCGTCTCCTTTATGGGAGCTCCCGCCGAATTTGCGCGGTAGCCTCTTTTGTGCAGTCCCTCTCCCGAGGTGTCCAGCATAACCGTTACCCTGTCCTTGAGAATGGAAAATCTGATTTGAACGGCAGGCCCCGTTTCCTCAAACCAGCTTATGTGATATTTTTCCGAAAGACGGGTGACCGCCGCCTTTTTGATGATTTTTTGACAGTCGCGGACGCTGAAAAGCTTTGAATCAAGCGACCATCCCGCCACAGGGAAGGCGTTGCTTTTGCCGATAAACCGTTCAAAAGGCAGCCTCTTTGTGCCCTCGAAAAGGGCGTCAAAGGTTTTGGCGTAAAAGCTGCCGAGCACAATACACACTCTCTCGGCCGTGCGAAGGCAGATGTTGCTTCTTGCAAGGGTGTTATAATCCCCCGAAAAAAGCACGCGGCCGTTTTCGGCTCTGACATTTTCGGCCGAAATTTCCCGAAGCTCCTTCGCAAGCACCCCTTCAAGCCCAAAAAGGCAGGGGGCGCAAAATTCCATATATCCCATAAACCGTTCTCCTTAATTGCCGTTAACAGGACAATTCTATGCCAAAAGGAGCGGTTTGTCAAACAAATTCTAAAGTATGATGTATAAAAGAGAAAAAAGCAGCATGGGGTCGGCGCCCTCTCCCGCAAGAAGGGCGAGCAAAAGAAGCACAAGGCGGCTGTCCGGGTCGGACATCATTTTGTCGGTGTTGAGCAGCTCCAAAAATCGGGAGACGGAAGGACGGCGACCGACTGTTTTTGCGACGGGTTTCGGCTTTTGAAAATCGGGGCTTTCGGCCGCCGCTTTTGATCTTTGCCGCATTTCCATGACCCGCTTTTCGGCCTCTCTCTGCATTTTTTCAAGCTGTTCCTTTGAATAGCCCGTGCTCAAAAAATCCCCGCCCCCTTTATGATGGGAATGACGTCGGCGATTTTAAGAAATTTGACCGCCTCATCAAGTCTTTTGCGCCGTTCCTCCGAAAGGTGCGGCCGCAGCGCAAGAAGCAGCTTTGTCCGATCGTCCTCTTTGCGGTTTTTTATCGCCGACACGATTTTGACCATTCCTGCAATTTGCGCCGGCGAAAGACCGTCCTCCTCGGGCGGCGGCTCGGTCTTTTCCTCCGAACCCTTAAGCAGCGCCGAGGCCGCGTTTTTCAGATTTTCCATGCCCTCGGGGGAATTTAAAATTCCCGAGAGCAGCGTTGACAGATCGTCCAAAATCTCACCTGCTTTCGCGGGACTTGCCATGGGAACTTATTTTTGATATAATGACCGCGAGGCTATTTAAGCAGCTTTGACAGCAGCGCCTGAGCCTTTTTTGACGAAAGCAGTTCGTTAAGTTTTTTTTCGTCGGAAAGTATTTCGTTAAGCCGCTTTGTGTCTTTGTCAGACAGCCCCGACATAATGTCGGAAAGATTGCCGCTTTCGACGGCGCGCTTTATTTCGCTTTGAGGTCGGCCCATTTGCTTTGCCGCCTGCTTTGTCAGCGCGTCGGCCTCGGTTTTTCCTATTGTGAAATCGGGCGTTTGCCCTCCCCGCGGCTTCATTCCGCCGTAACCGTTCATAAATATCACCCTTTAAATAATAATGCTTTGGAGTAAAAAGATATGCGTATTTTGGTAATGTCCGACTGCCACGGGGCGGTAAATTCCGCAAGGGACGCCCTTTTCGACCAAAAGGAAGCAAAAGAGGTCATTTTTCTCGGCGACGGAGCGGGAGAGATCGACAGGCTTTCTTCGGAATTCCCCGACAAAAATTTTCACATCGTCAGGGGAAACTGCGATTTTTCTGCGCCCTTTCCCGACAGCCTTTTCCTCGAATTTCGCGGGAAGAAAATCCTCGCCTGCCACGGTCACCTTTTCGGCGTTAAATCCGGGCTTTCGAGGTATGAGGAGCAGGCGAGAAAACAGGGCGCCGACATTGCCCTTTTCGGCCACACCCACATCGGATTTACAAGATATGAGGACGGGCTTTACCTTATGAATCCCGGCTCCCTTTCGAGAGCGGGGGAACATTCCTACGGAGTTATCGACCTTTGCGACGGCGGCGTTTTTACAAATATCATTCATCTTTAATAACTGCCCTCAAAAGCACACTATGCGAAATTTTGCACGGTGTGCTTTTTTCTTTAGGCAGGCTTTAGGCGGAGTCGTTATACTGTGGGCACAGAAAGGAGAAAGCACATGAATTTCCGACACGAAATAAAGCATGAAATAAATTCGACCGACGCCCTTGTCATAAGGGCAAGACTGGGCGCCGTTGCAAGCTGCGACAGCCATTACGAAAACGGCGTTTACCGCATAAGAAGCCTCTATTTCGACGATTCCTTCGACACTGCGCTTAGAGAAAAGCTGGACGGAGTGAACAGGCGGGAAAAATTCCGAATACGGCTTTACAACAACAGCAGGGATTTTATCTGCCTTGAAAAAAAGTCAAAAATAAACGGCCTTTGCGCCAAAAGCTCGGTACGGCTGACCGAGCGGGAGGCCGAGCTTTTAAGCAGGGGAGAATATCTTTTTCTCAAGGACCGAAAGGAAGCCCTTTGCGCCGAGCTTTTTGTAAAAATGCGGCAGGGGCTTTGTCCCAAGGTTCTTGTGGATTACACCCGCAGAGCCTTTGTCTACGGCCCGGGAAACGTGCGAATTACCTTGGATTACGACATGGAAACGGGACTTAAATCCACCGAGCTTTTAAATCCCGACTGTCCCACCGTTCCGGTCAGAGACGACCCGAAAATTCTGGAGGTCAAATGGGACGGTTTTTTGCCTGACATAATCCGCGACGCGGTTAATTTGCCCTTCAGGCGGGAGTCGGCCTTTTCAAAATATGCCGCCTGCCGAATGTATGATTAAAAAAAATTTTAAAGGAGAAGAAACAATGACATTCAGCGATATTTTTAAATCAAGCTTTCTCGAAAACATAACCGGCGTGAGCCTGCTCGACATGGGAATCACGCTGCTGCTGTCCTTTGCCATAGGACTGTTTATCTTTTTTGTTTACAAGAAAACCTATCAGGGGGTCATGTATTCCTCCGGCTTCGGAGTGACTCTCGTCGCTCTGACCATGATAACCTCGGTCGTAATACTTGCCGTCACCTCAAACGTGGTGCTTTCCCTCGGCATGGTGGGCGCCCTTTCCATCGTCCGTTTCCGCACCGCCATAAAGGAGCCCCTTGACATCGCCTTTCTTTTTTGGTCGATAGCGGCTGGAATAGTGCTTGCGGCGGGACTTATTCCTCTCGCTCTTGTGGGAAGCCTTTTTATCGGCCTTGTGCTTATCGTTTTTGTCAACCGCAAATCTCATTTCAACCCCTATATCCTCGTGCTTTCTCTCGACGGCGGCGACAGCGAAAAGGCGGCGGCCGAATTCATAAAACAAAACTGCAAAAAATTCGCCGTCAAAAGCAAGACGGTGACAAAGGGTAAAATCGAGCTTAACGCCGAAATAAGGCTAAAGGACGAAAGCACCGATTTCGTAAACGCGCTTTCGGAAATGCCGGGAGTGGAAAACGCCGCTCTCGTCAGCTATAACGGCGATTATATGGGTTAAAATCATGTCAACGAGCAAATATTTCGACAAAATTGTGTGCCTTGTCCTGTGTGTCGCGCTGCTGCTGACGGTTTGCCTTTGCTTCGGCGAAAAACTCGGTATTACGCCGAGCGCAAGGGCCATGGGATATGAAACCCGCCTTTTCGATAATTCAAAGGTTCATTCGATAGACATCGTCATGGACGATTGGGACGGCTTTATCGCCGACTGTACCGACGAGGAATATGTTCTCTGCACCGTTGTTATCGACGGCGAGGCCGAAAAGAACGTGGGGCTCAGGGCCAAGGGCAACACCTCCTTAACAAACGTTGCGAATTACGGCAACGACCGTTACAGCTTTAAAATCGAATTCGATCATTATGACAGCACCAACACCTATCACGGCCTCGACAAGCTTTGTCTCAACAACATTATTCAGGACAACACCTATATGAAGGATTATCTCTGCTACACCGTGATGGGCGAGTTCGGGGTGGCTTCTCCCCTTTGCAGCTACGCTTATATAACGGTTAACGGCGAGGACTTCGGTCTTTACCTTGCGGTGGAGGGCATAGAGGAAAGCTTTCTTGAACGGAATTACGGAAGCAATTACGGCGAGCTTTACAAGCCCGACAGTCAGAGCATGGGCGGGGGCCGCGGCAACGGCAAGGATTTTGACGGTCAGCAGGGTGAAGGTAAAAACGCTCCCCAAAACGAAAGCGGAACCGAGCAAAACGACCGTCCCAACCCGCCCGAAAACGGGCAAGACTCCGGACGGGACGGAAGCTTTTCGCCCGACGGCTCTGCCGACTCGGCATCGGAGGACTCTTCGGATAAAATGACTCCTCCCGATTTTCAAAATTCGGGCGAACAGGGCGGCTTTACCCCTCCGAATATGCAAAACTCCGACAGCTCCGACTCGGCCGACCGGCCCGAAAGCGGCTTTGCCCAAAAGGACCTCCCCGATGATTTCGGCAGCAACGAGCCCGTACCGTCCGAGAAATGAGCAATCAACCTGCGCTGGCGCC
>URYV01000067.1 GCA_900552285.1 uncultured Oscillospiraceae bacterium | reverse complement strand
GTGTTGAGACCCGGCGACACCGTTTTTGATATACTTGACAGGGTTTCCGTCACCTGGCTCAGTTCCGGCCGTTTGGAATCATAAAACAGCGACATTTTTAATTTATGCCTGCTTTTTTCGGAATGTGCCGCAGGAAAGCTCGAACACGGTGCCGAAAAGCAACGAACCGACGGCATTTCCCGCCGCCACAACAAGCAAAAATACAATCGCCTCGGCGGAAAACACCCGCGCATTCGCAAGGTAAAAGGCGTCGGCAATCGAATGTTCAAATCCGCAAAGAATGAAGGCGGGAACACAAAACAAAACGGCAATGGGATTTTTGTTTTTCTTAAAAACATCCACGCATATGTAAATCAGAATTCCGCACAGAATTCCGTCGGCAAACACACAAGGAAGCGGCTTTGCAAGCTTTGCGGCAACAATGCTCCGAACCGTACCGACGGGAGTCTTTAAAAGCCCCGCCGCAACGCATCCCGCAACATTTGCCGGCAGCGAGATAAGCGTATCAAGCCTTTGTCCCCGGTTTTGAGAAAAAACATAGCCTATGCGCCCGGTGTATAAATTAAGACCGAAATACAAAACGGTCAGCAACCCCACCGAAAAAAGAAAGGCTCCGACATATTTGTTTTCACAGCTTAGATAAACATATCCTCCCAAAGCTATGGCAACGCCCGCCAAAAAGGACTTTAAAATCCCGTTTACTCTTTCATTCATGCTCTTTTTCCTTTCACCTTGACTGATAAAGACATTCTATGACACAAATCACCCGATTTCAAGTCTTTTTGCAAAATAAAACCGAACAGAAAGAGAATGGAGAAACTTTCTGTTCGGAAAAAAAGAGGATTGAAACGTTTTATTTAAGAAAGACCATTGTCTTTCTGCGCCGCCGCACGCTCAAGCTCGGATACGACCTCTCTTTCGGTGGAAAGGCTCATGACCCTGTCGGCGATTTCGTCGGCGTCGGCCTTCGACCATTTGGAAATTTCTCTCCTCGTGGCGAGAACCGATGTGGGGGTTACGCTGTATTCGTCAAGCCCGAAGGAAATAAGCAAAGGAATAAGCATGGGGTCGGCGGCGCCTTCACCGCACATTCCCACCGTTATACCCGCTTTTTTCGCCTCGGATATTATATATTTTATCGATCTCAAAACTGACGGATTAAAGGGCGAATAAAGATAAGCAACATTTGCGTTTCCCCGGTCGGCCGCCATGGTATATCCGGTCAGGTCGTTGGTGCCGATGCTGAAGAAATCGGCTTCCTTTGCAAAAATGTCAGCTGTCAGCGCCGCTGCGGGCGTTTCGATCATCACACCGACCTTAATGTCTTTTTTGTAGGACACTCCTTCGCTTTCAAGCTCGCTCTCGGCCTGAGAAAGCAGAGCCTTGACCGCTCTGAGCTCGTCCACACCCGTCACAAGGGGGACCATTATCCAAAGGTCGCCGTAAACCCCCGCGCGAAGCAGCGCGCGAAGCTGAGTTTTATAGAACTCAGAGTTTTTAAGGCAATATCTCACGGCGCGGAATCCCAAAAAAGGATTTTCCTCCTTTTCGAGATTCATATATGGAATATCCTTGTCTCCGCCAACGTCAAGGGTTCTTATGACCACCGTCTTGCCCTTCATAACGGTGAGAGCCTTTTTATAGGCCTCAAACTGTTCCTGCTCGTCGGGAGCGGATGTTCTGTCCATAAAGAGGAATTCGGTGCGGAAAAGGCCTATTCCCTCCCCGTCGTATTCCGAAACCTTAAGGGCGTCGTCGGGGGTTCCGATGTTGGCAAAAAGCATTACCTTTTGTCCGTCGGCGGTTACCGTTTCCTTGCCCGCAAACTTTTTGAGCGCCGCCTTTTCCTTGTCAAAATCCACACGAAGGCGGATGTATTCGGCGGTCACGTCATTTGAAGGCTCGGTGATTACCTCACCCTTCACCCCGTCCACAACGGTAAGCTGACCGCTTTTTATGACTTCACAGGCATTTTTAAGGCTCAGCACGGCGGGAATTTCCATTGCCCTTGCAAGAATGGCCGCATGGGAGGTTTTTGAACCCACCTCGGTCACAAATCCGACCACATTGGATTTGTCGATACAGGCTGTCATGGACGGCGTCAGCTCTTCGGCCACAAGCACGGTGTCCTTCGGAAGGTTTGAAAGATCCACAGTTTGAATTCCGAGCAGAATGGACAGCATTTCTTTTTTTATGTCCCGCACGTCGGCGGCGCGCTGTCTCGTCATTTCGTCGTCCACCGAGGAAAACATGGCGATAAAGGTGTCGCACACCGTCTCTACGCCTTCCTCGGCGCACTTGCCCGAGTCGATAAGCTTTTCGATTTCTGAGCACATATAAGGGTCCTTCATCATCATAATGTGACCCATTATGATCTCGGCGGCCGCATCTCCGGCGGTTTTAGCCGCCTTTTTATGCAAAGCCTCGTTTCGGGAAAAGAATGTTTCGAGAGCCTTTTCAAGGCGTTCCTTCTGCTCCTTCGGGTCGCAGCCGGACTTTTTTTCATATTTAAGATCGGCCTCTTTGTATATAACCGCCCGTCCTATTCCGTAGCCCTTTGAGGCGCCTATTCCTTTATACATGGTTTATCCCCTTTCAAGGCGGACTATTCGCCGAAGCCGTCCTCGATCATGGCGACGGCCTCATCGAGAGCCTGCTGCTCCTGCTCGCCGTCGCAGACAATTTCGGCGTCGGTTCCGCATTTGATACAGGCGGCGATGATGTTCATAAGGCTTTTGCCGTCGGTGTCGTTGCCGTTTGCCTTAATGGTCACCTTGCAGGGATATTTACCCATTGCGGCGGCAAAATTGCTTGCGGGGCGCATATGAAAACCCATTGCATTTGTTATAGTTACTTTTTTAGATACCATTTTCAATTCTCCTTTTTTATGTAGCGGGCGAAGGGTTGCTTCGCCCGATTTTGTTTTTATTCGGTGACCTTTTTCTTGAAAAGGCCGAGAAGCAGGCAGGAAACGACCGAACCGACAACAAGGGAAAGCAGATAGTAGGGCCAATTTCCGACCACGGCAAAGACGAATATTCCTCCGTGGGGCGCCATAAGCGTGCATTTAAAGAGCATGGACAGTCCGCCGGCTATTCCCGAGCCTATCATGCAGGCGGGAATGACTCTCAAGGGGTCGCTTGCCGCATAAGGAATGGCACCCTCGGTTATAAAGCTCAGTCCCATGATATAGTTGACGGGGCCGCTCTTTCTTTCCTGCTCGGTAAACTTGTTTTTAAAGAATCCGGTGGCAAGCGCAATTGCGATGGGGGGAACCATTCCGCCTATCATAACCGCCGCCATAATGTCATAGTTGCCGGAGGTAATGGCCGCCGTTCCGAAAACATATGCCGCCTTGTTGAAGGGGCCGCCCATGTCAACCGACATCATGGCTCCGAGCACGATGCCAAGCAGCACCTTGCTTGTTCCGCCCATGGAATTGAGAAGGTTGGTGAGTCCGGTGTTGAGCATTCCCATTATGGGGTTGACGGCGCACATGATAACCGCTATCATACCGAGTCCCGCAAGAGGATAAATGAGAACCGGCTTTATGCCTTCGAGAGCCTTGGGCATTTTGTCGCACAGCTTTTCAAGGCCGAGCATGAGATAACCGCCCACAAATCCCGCAAAGAGAGCGCCGAGGAAGCCCGAGGGAATGTCTCCTCCGACGGCGGCAAAGGTCGCGCCGGTGGTGGCAAGATAGCCGCCCACAAGTCCCACAAGAAAACCGGGACGATCGGCAATGGAACGGCCGATAAAGCCCGCGAGAATGGGAACCATGAAGTTGAAGGCCGCACCGCCTATTGTTTTAAAGAATGCGGCAACGGGAGTCGCAGTACCGAAATTGGAGTCCTGGGGAGCGCCCATAAGGGTATCGATCAAAAAGGCGAGAGCGATAAATATACCGCCGGCCACAACAAAGGGAAGCATATTGGAAACACCGTTCATAAGGTGCTTGTAAATCTTTCTGCCCGCTCCCTCTCCGGTGTCGGACTCCTCGCCTGCCCCGCCCGAATGGCGGTAAATCGAGGTTTTTTCGGAAAGCACGCGGTTTATAAGCTCCTCGGGCTTTTTAATGCCGTCGGAAACGGGAACGCTTATAAGCTTTTTGCCGTCAAACCGAGCCATTTCCACATTTTTGTCGGCGGCAATGATTATGCCGTCGGCCTCTTCAATTTCCTTTTTGGTGAGTACGTTTTTGGCGCCGCCCGAGCCGTTGGTTTCCACCTTGACGGGTATGCCCATTTTCTTTCCGGCCTGTTCGATTGCCTCGGCCGCCATATAGGTGTGGGCAATGCCGGTGGGGCAGGCGGTTACGGCGAGCACGCGGTAGCCGTCCTTTTTCTCGGGCTCGGCTGCTTTAGCCTCATCGGGATATTTTTCGGTTTCCTTTTTGTCAATGACGGCAAGGAACTCGTCGGCGGATTTTGCGGCGAGCAGCTCTTTTCTGAAATCACGGTCCATAAGCATGGTCATCAGGCGGGAAAGAACCTCAAGATGAAGATCTCCGTCCATTGGAGCGGCAATCATGAAAATCAGATTTGACGGCTTGCCGTCAAGAGCCTCGTAATCCACTCCATCGGGCACGGTGACTGCCGCAAGGCCGGGATATTTAACGGCGTTTGACTTTGCATGGGGAATGGCAATTCCGTCTCCTACCGCGGTCGAGCCCTGAGCCTCTCTGGCGAGAATGGCCGATTTATAGGCCGAAAGGTCGCTTAAATTGCCGACCTTTTCATGGAGGGAAGCAAGCAAATCAATGGCTTCCGTCTTTGAACCGAGCTTTTGGTTCAAAAGAATACTGTCTTTTTTGAGCAAATCTGTAATACGCATTTTCATTTCCTCCTGTTTTTTATTCTCCGCTCTGCACGCTGTGCAGTAATTCATAAATTTTGTCCCGCGTTCCGAGACCCTCGGAAAAGGCGGTGGCAGCGCCCGCAGCCGTTCCGAGCTTCAGGGCGTATTCATAATCCTTCTTTTCGGTATATCCGGCGATAAATCCCGCAACCATGGAATCTCCCGCTCCGACCGTATCCACGGCCTCACCGCCCACGGCGGGCATATAGTGGGTTTTGCCGTTTTCGTCGCAGAGCACGGCGCCCTTTCCGCCCATGGAAACAAGGACGTTGGAGGCTCCCTTTTTCACAAGCTTTTTACCGTATTCCGCCGAAAGCTCGGGAGTTTTTATTTCAACTCCGAATATTTCCGACAGCTCGTCGTTGTTGGGCTTTATAAGAAAAGGTTTATATTTAAGGGAATTTACAAGCAGCTCCTTGGTGGCGTCGACCACAAAATGCACTCCTCTGCCGTAAAGTCTTTCCATTATTCTTTCGTATATATCGGAGGGCAGCGTTTTGGGAATGCTTCCCGCAAGAATGAGGACGTCTCCCTCTTTAAGCCTGTCGAGCTTTTCAAAAAGGCGGTCAATATCCCCCTGCTTTATGTCGGGGCCCTGAGCGTTTATGTCGGTTTCTTCACCGCTTCTGATTTTGACGTTTATACGGGTGATTCCGTTTTCGAGTCGGACAAAGTCGGCGTGAAGGCCCTTGTTTTCGATGCCCTGTTCAAGAGCCTTCCCCGTAAACCCCGCCACAAAACCGAGGGCGGTGGACTCATGTCCGAGTTCCTTTAATATAAATGATACGTTTATTCCCTTTCCTCCGAAAAAGGCGGTTTCACGCTCGCTGCGGTTGATGCTGCCCTTTTCCAGCTCCTTCATATAAACGATGTAGTCAATTGCGGGATTGAATGTGACGGTGTAAATCACTTTAAAACCTCCTTAATGACGGTTATATCACGGTACCTCTCGTCGGGCAGACGGTCGGTAATTATGCAAACGTCGCTGTTTTGGGCGAAGGTGACGGCGGCGGTGCGGTTGAATTTTGAATTGTCGGCAAGAATGTAGGTTATATAGCTCTTTTCCGCCGCCGCTCTTTTTACACCCGCCTCGTTGATGTTGGGAGTGGTCAGTCCGTTTTCAAGGCTTATTCCGTTGGTTCCGAGGAAAGCCTTGGTGAAGTTGTAATTCTTAATGGACTCGACGCAGCTTATTCCCACAAGAGCCTGGGTGGTCGGCTTGACCTCTCCCCCCGTCAGAATGACGTTAAATCCGCGCTTTGCAAGGCGGTGAGCGTGGAGAAAACCGTTGGTAACATAGGTCGCGCCCTTTTGCTCGATATAATCTATGAGTTTTTCGGTGGTGGTTCCCGCGTCGATGAAGATAAGGTCGTTTTGATGAATAAGTGTTGCGGAATATTTGGCAATGGCGTCTTTTTCGGTCATGTTAAGCTTAAGCTTTTCCCCCACGTCCGGTTCGGCGGATATGAGTTCGGCCGTCAGCGCCACGGCGCCCCCGTGAACCTTTTTAAGCTTGCCCTCTCTGTCGAGAGCCGCAAGGTCTCTTCTTATGGTTGACTCCGACGCGTCGAGCGCCTCGCACAGCTCTGTCACGGTGACCGACCGTTTTTTTGATATTTCGTCAAGTATTTTTCCCTGTCTTTGCGCTGTTAACATATTATCTCCCGTTTTTCTTTTTTCAAAGCTTTGTTGGCGTTTCATGAATTATATTGATTGTTTCTGACTGTATATTATCATGCTTTTGGTTGTTTGTCAAGTGTTTTCGGTCAAATTCTTTCAAAAATAATCTATTTTTCTTGAATTTCGGTCATTATCGGTCTTTTAATTGCTTTACAAGGATAATTTTTCCCCTTATATTGCCGAAAAATCGTATTTGTGATATACTGTTTAAAGAAATAAACTCATTTGCAGAGGTGAAAACCTTGAAAAAAACATACATAACCGTGCTTCCCAATCATTTCGGCGCATTTTTAAAGGCCAACAAGTGCTTTGCGAAGCTCGGAATAAACATAACAAGAGTCAGCTATAACAAGGCAATCGACTCCCACACCCTTTTTATCGACGCGGAAGGACCTAAGGAACAGCTTGAAAAAGCCGACATCGAGCTTAAAAAAATCGGCTATCTTGAAAACAACAAAAAGGACAACACCGTTGTGCTGGCGGAATTCACCATAGAAAACCGCCCGGGCAGCGCCACCGAAATTCTCGAGCTTGTAAGCCGATTTAATTTTAACATTTCATATATAAGCGCCAATCCCTGCGCCGACGGAATGCAAATGTTCAAGCTCGGTCTTTTTGTGACCGACAAGGACAAATTTTTGGAATTCGTTTCGCTTGCCCGCAAGCTTTGCCCGGTTAGGGTGTTGGATTACAACCACGCCGAGCGAACCTATGACAACAGCATTTTTTATCAGTCCTTTGTGGCCGGCCTTTCCTCCCGCATAAAGCTTTCGGGAAAGGCGCGCAGCGAGTTGACGGTCAATGCCAATCTTGCCATGCAAAACCTCGACGAGGAGGGGCTTTCGCCCTATAAAACCTTCGACACAATTGGCAGCATTGCCGAAATGCTCGGTTCCTTCACGGGAGAAAGCTTTCATCCGAGAATTACCCGCGAAAAGCTGACCGAAAACACCGAAATCGTTCTTATCGAGCCTCCCTGCGGAAGCAACACAGCCATACTCATAAACGGCGGCAAGGCGCTTTTTATAGACGGCGGCTTCGCGATATACCGAGAGGAAATGCTGAAAATTTTCCGAGAGCTTTTCGATGACTTTGACTCAATGGAAAAGGTCATGTTCATCACACATTCCGACATCGACCACTGCGGTTTGCTTGATGATTTTGACAAAATCATCGCAAGCGAGGCCTCAAAAAAGAGTCTCGAGCTTGAATTTGAGGGCAAGGACAACTTCCGCGAGCAGAACATTCTTCACAAGCCCTATATAAGAATTTGCAAGGCGCTGACCGGCTACCGCCCCTGCGACCCGCAAAAAATTGTCGTACCGTGGCAGAGCCCCAAAGAGCTCACCGAGCCGCTGACAAGCATCGGTTTTCTCGATTTCGGCGATCTGCATTTTGAGGTTTTCGAAGGAAAGGGCGGGCACATCTACGGCGAAACGGTGCTTATAGACTATGTCAATAAAATCGCGTTCACGGGAGACATATACATTAATTTAAAGGGCTTTTCCGACGAGCAGAAAAGATTTAACCGTCTCGCTCCCATTCTTATGACCTCGGTGGACACCGAAAAGAAACTGTGTGCCGACGAACGGCAGGCGCTGCTTTCCCGGCTCGGTGTCGGCGAATGGAAGGTTTTCGGCGGACACGGGCAGAAAAAGGATTTTAAGATAAGTTTGGACTGACAGGTGGTTAAAATGAAACATTCTCTTGCAATATTCGATTTGGACGGCACGCGCCGTCAATCATACCTACAGAACAGCCTGAAATAGGGCCGTTCCACGGAACATC
>URYV01000066.1 GCA_900552285.1 uncultured Oscillospiraceae bacterium | reverse complement strand
GGAAGCAAGGACTTTACCAAGATGGTCGAAGTTATGGAACTGGTGAGAAAATTTTCAGAAACTGCCCTGCACGGATTCTGCCATGCCCTTGAGCGAGCCAAAATCCCCCTCGACAATCACCGCGTGGGCTTTCGGGACGCCCATGCTGTTGCCGACGCTGCCCGTGTTGACGATGTAGCCCACATCCAGCGTCCGCAGGAACGGACGGTGACTGTCGGCAAAAACTACGCCGCCGTAAACTTTGCCATTCGCTGTGAAAGGCTGTGCCAGAACACTCTTGTCGTGCTGCACAAGCATCAAGTCCGTCACAGGGCGGCCGTGGAAAAAGAGCTTTGCCGTATCGGCGCAAGGTACAGCATTGTGAACATGAAAGAAATCGACATTTCCTCCACCGACATAAGAGAGCGGCTGAAAAGGGGGCTTTCCTGCAGCGGTTTGCTTGACAAAAGGGTGGAAAAATATATAATCGACAACCGTCTTTACAGATAAGGAGGACACCATGGAGGGAGAAAAATATATAGAGGTCATACGCCCGAGAATGAGCGAGCGGCGTTTTATTCATTCGCTCAATGTCGCCAAGGAGGCGGTTCGCCTGTGCGATAAATACGGCGGCGACAGGGAAAAGGCTTACACGGCCGGAATTCTTCACGATGTTATGAAGGAAGCCGACGGTAATTTTCAGTTGCAAATTTTATCCGATAATGGTATAATACTCGATATGGTGTCGCAAAATGCCGAAAAGCTTTGGCACGCAAAATCCGGAGCGGCCTTTTGCAAGTACATACTTGGTATCGACGACGAGGATATTATCAACGCAATAAGCTATCACACTACCGCAAGAGCGGGCATGAGCCCTCTTGAAAAGGCGGTCTATCTTGCCGACTATATCGGCGAGGACAGAGATTATCCCGGCGTCGAGCAAATGAGAGCGGCGGTTGAAAAAAGCGAGGAATGCGGAATGGAATTTTCCCTTAAATTTTCCATAACCGACCTTGTGAACCGTAACAAACCGGTTCATCCCGATACGGTGGACGCATTTAACGAATTGTTTTTGAAAAAAAGATAGGGTGAAAAAATGTCGGACAACAGAAATTCGAGAGATATATACAGCAGTTCCCGCCCGAGAAGTCATGTAAAGACTTCTTCCGGGAGGGTCAGAACGCAGAAAAAGGTTCAAAATGACGGTGCCGACAGCGGCCGCCGTCCCAAAAGCTCCAAGGGCAAGAGGGTTGCGGTCAACGCCGTGCTGTCGGTGGTGCTTGTGCTTTGCATAGGGCTTACCGCCGTCTGTATAAAATATCCCAATCTTCCCACCATTCTTCTGAGCGGTATGAGATCCGATAACGGTGAAGATGTTCAACAGCAGATGGAGGACGTCATAAAAAGTCCAACCGAGGATGTTTCCTATTTCCTCATAACCGGAACCGACCTTTCGGGCGATCTCACCGACATTATCATGGTTGTCTGCTTTAACATCAAGGACAAAACCGCAAACATTCTCCAAATCCCGAGAGATACTTACATCGGCAGCGACATTGACAGCGGAAAGGTAAACGCGGTCTACGAATCGGCCAAGGACGGTCAGTCCCGCATAAACGTGATGATGAAGCGCATAAACGATTATCTCGGCCTTCCCATCGACCACTATGCCGTGGTTTCCATTTCGGCCTTCAGAAAAATCGTCGACGTGCTCGGCGGAATCGACGTGGAGGTTCCCATTGAAATGGACGCCAACGATACCGAAGAGGTTTGGTATCATTATGAAAAGGGCTGGAATCACCTAAACGGCGGTATGGCCGAGGCCTTTGTCCGCCACAGAGACAGCTATGTAATGGGCGATCTCGGGCGTGTTCAGGCCCAGCGAAATTTTTATGCGGCCTTTATAAAGGAAATGCTGGGCATGAGTCTCGGCGAAATGGCAAGCGTGGCCGACAAATGCTATAACGACATCGCCACCGACATGAGCGTCGGACAGCTGCTGAGCTATGCAAGCGCCGCCAAGGGTATGAGCATGGAAACCATAAGCTTCTATGCCGTTCCCGGTCAGCCCGGATATTACAGCCCCCAGGGCGTTTCCCGTTCCTACTATTCGATACACAAAAAGGAATATGTGGAGCTTATAAATGAATATTTCATGCCCTATTCCGACGAGCCCCTCACGGTGGACGACATTAAAATCAAGGAGCTCCACACCGAATATGAGCCCAGCTATCTCACAAACGACAAGACGGGAATAGGACAGTATGTGGGCGAGGAGGACGCCTCAAGCACCGCCTCCTCAAATTCAGATTGATTATGAGGTGATTTTTTGAAATCCGAAGAACTTATTAAAATTGCCGTAAAGGCTCTTGACAGCAAAAAAGCCCGCGACATCGAGGTCATAAACGTTGAGGGACTTACCATGCTCGGAGATTACCTTGTCATTGCTTCGGGAACCTCCAACACGCAGGTGCGCTCCCTTGCCGAAGAGGTCGAATATAAGCTTTCGCAGGAGGGGATTGAGCCCCACCACATCGAGGGCCGGACCACTCAATGGTATTTGCTCGATTACGGCGACGTTATGGTTCATGTTTTCCACAGCGACGCAAGAAATTTCTATGCCCTCGAGCGTATGTGGGCGGACGGCGAAAAGGTGGATATTTCCCATCTTCTGACCGAGGACTGAAAAACCGTTAACCGATATTTTTATAAAGAGGCGAGTTTGTTGATACCTTACGATTACAAAGCAATTGAAAAAAAGTGGCAGAAAAAATGGGAAGAGGCGGGAATTTTCCATGCCGAAAACGGCTCGGATAAGCCCAAGTTTTATGCTCTTGTTGAGTTTCCCTATCCTTCGGGTCAGGGTCTTCATGTCGGTCATCCCCGTTCATACACGGCACTTGACATTGTGGCGAGAAAGCGCCGCAAAAACGGATATAACGTGCTTTATCCCATGGGTTGGGACGCTTTCGGCCTTCCCACCGAGAATTTTGCCATAAAAAATCATATCCACCCCGAGATCGTCACCAAAAACAACATTGCCCATTTTAAGGAGCAGCTTGTTTCTCTCGGATTTTCCTTTGATTGGAGCAGAGAGATAAACACCACCGATCCCGACTACTATAAATGGACTCAGTGGATTTTCTTAAAGCTTTTTGAAAAGGGACTTGCCTATAAAAAGGAAATGTCGGTCAACTGGTGCACCTCCTGTAAATGCGTGCTTGCCAACGAAGAAGTGGTAAACGGTGTTTGCGAGCGGTGCGGAAGCGAGGTCGTTCATAAGGTAAAGAGCCAATGGATGCTCAAAATCACCGAGTATGCACAGCGCCTCATTGACGACCTTGACGGTCTTGATTATATCGAGCGGGTAAAACTGCAGCAGAAAAACTGGATAGGCCGCTCCACCGGCGCTCAGGTCAAATTCAACACCACCGCAGGGGACGTGCTTGAAATATACACCACCCGTCCCGACACCCTTTTCGGCGCCACCTATATGGTTATCAGCCCCGAGCACCCCTTTGTGGAAAAATGGGCGGAAAGCCTTGAAAATATCGACGAAATCAGAGCCTACCGCGCCGAGGCGGCAAAAAAATCCGACTTTGAGCGCACCGAGGTCGCCAAGGATAAAACCGGCGTCAGACTTTGCGGCGTTGAGGCCATAAATCCCGTCAACGGCAATAAAATTCCCATTTTCGTTTCCGACTATGTTCTCATGACCTACGGAACCGGCGCCATAATGGCCGTTCCGGCTCACGACACCCGCGACTATGACTTTGCAAAGGTTTTCGGCCTTCCCATTGTTGAGGTCGTGGCAGGCGGAGATGTGGAAAAGGAAGCCTTTACCGACTGCGCTACCGGCACAATGATCAATTCCGGCTTTTTAAACGGACTGACCGTCGACGAGGCCAAAAAAGCCATTATCGAATGGCTTGAAAAGGAAGGCGTGGGCGAACCCAAGGTCAACTTTAAGCTGCGCGACTGGGTTTTCTCCCGTCAGCGCTATTGGGGCGAGCCCATTCCCATTGTTCATTGCGACAAATGCGGATATGTTGCCCTGCCCGAAAGCGAGCTGCCGCTGCGTCTCCCCGAGGTGGAGTCCTACGAGCCCACCGACAACGGCGAGTCGCCCCTTGCGAAAATCGACAGCTTTGTAAACACCACCTGCCCCCATTGCGGAGGCCCCGCCAAGAGAGAAACCGACACCATGCCTCAATGGGCGGGTTCGTCGTGGTATTTCCTTCGTTACTGCGATCCTCACAACGATAAGGAGCTTGCTTCAAAAGAGGCTCTTGAATATTGGACTCCCGTCGATTGGTATAACGGCGGTATGGAGCACACCACCCTTCATCTGCTTTACAGCCGTTTTTGGCATAAATTCCTTTATGACATCGGCGTTGTGCCCACCAAGGAGCCCTATGCCAAGCGCACCAGCCACGGCATGATTCTCGGCGAAAATGGCGAAAAAATGTCCAAATCCCGCGGAAACGTGGTCAATCCCGACGACGTGGTGAGGGACTACGGTGCCGACACACTTCGTCTTTACGAAATGTTTATAGGCGATTTTGAAAAGGCCGCTCCCTGGTCGACCTCTTCCATAAAGGGCTGCCGCCGCTTTGTGGAAAGGGTTTGGAATCTCCGCGACAAGGTGAACGGGGAAGAAGGCCGCTCAAAGGCGCTTGAAAAGGCGCTTAACCGCACTATAAAAAAGGTGACCGAGGACATCGAGGACATGAAGTTCAACACGGCCATCGCCGCCATGATGAGCCTGCTTAACGAGGTTGACAAGGTCGGAAGCCTTTCAAACGAGGATTATAAGACCATCATAAATCTGCTCAATCCTTTCGCTCCCCACGTCACCGAGGAGCTTTGGGAGGAGCGCGGATTTGAAGGATTTTGCTCCCTTGCCGATTGGCCGGAGTATGACGAAAGCCTTTGTGTTGACAGCGAGGTTGAAATCGCCGTTCAGGTCGACGGAAAGCTTAAGGACCGCATAACCGTTGCCGTCGACGCCGACCAGGACACGGTGCTTGCCGCCGCAAAGAAATCCCAAAAGGTTGCCGCCGAGCTTGAGAGCGGAAATGTCGTTAAGGAAATATACATCAAGGGCAAGCTTGTTAATATTGTCATAAAAAAATAATGAATTGCTATTGACAAACGGTATTTCTTTGTTGTATAATATCAGTTGCACATAGTAGCAAATACCCCTGCCGTTAGGCGGAGGGAGGGACATAGATGAGTCAGGTAAAAATCAAAGAGAATGAATCTCTGGAGAATGCTCTCCGTCGATTTAAGAGACAGACTGCGCGCGACGGCGTTATCCAAGAAGTGCGCAAGAGAGAGCATTATGAAAAGCCTTCGGTAAAGCGCAAGAAGAAATCCGAGGCGGCTCGCAAACGCAAGTATAAATAATTCTTCAAAGTCAAGGCTGTGCTTCTTAGCACGGCCTTTTCTGTTTTTATGTCGAATACTGCCGAAATGGCGTTGACAATATTTGCGGGGTTTGTTATGATGAAGAAAAAGGAGGAGAAATCATGAAAAAATTTTTATCGGTTATTTTGGCGCTGTCGCTTTTGATGTCGGTTTTTGCCATGTCGGTCTCTGCCGAGGGGGAAAGACCGCTCGGTGACGCCGACGGAGACGGAACGGTATCGGTAACCGACGCGCTTTTGACTCTCCAAGCGGCAGTATTCAAAATCTCATTTGACGAAGCTCAGACCCTTTCGGCCGACGTGAATGCGGACGGAGAAATTTCGGTCAACGACGCATTACTTATCATACAGTACGCGGTGAACAAAATAGCGCTTTTCCCCTGCGAGGACGGCTTTGATTATTGGGCCGATTATGTGAAGGAATACGGCGAATATATGTCGGACACCGATTGCTATGCGGTCGGCGAAATAATTTCCGAAAATAATGATGTGGTTTATATGAGCATCTATTCGGTGAAGGATGACGCTTTCGGTTTTTCCGTTTACTATGTAAGCGATAATGTCATTGTCGCTTTTACTGTCGACAGAAACAGAAAGATGGAGTATCGGGTTTGCGATGCCGATGAGACGTGGTACATCGGCGGCACGGTTGACGATGCGGCGACATTTACTTGGGCCGGCAATTTGAACCCGAGTGAGTTCAGCGGCGAAGAGCTCAACAATCCCGATTCGATTGAAGCTGCCCGCGATGAGATTGCAACGCTTTTTGATTTGACCCAAAGTTATCTTTCCTACTACGGCCGAATTTCTCTGAAATATTTGGGATTTAAAGAGTATATACATTAAGCATTAAAAACCCGCCTCATTCATTTAAGAATGAGGCGGGGTTTGTTATGTGTGTTCAGTCCCACAGCTTTTCGGGATAAAGCCCCGAGTCGGTGAGAGCGGCGATTGCCGCGGAAACCTGTTCGCTGTCCTCCTTATAGGTCACGCCGTACCATTTATCGTTTGTGGTGAGCACCGATATTTCGGCATATCCGTCCCGAATGCAGTTATCGGCGACCTCGGGAAGGAAAAATTCGGCCTTTAAGGGATTTTCGTGCTTTGCCGTCAAAAAGGCCTTGAGTCCTTCGTCGAGACGGGTGAAAAAATCGGGGGTAAAGCCCCAAAAATTCATGGATACCACCGAGTCGAGGGGAAGGGTCTTTATGCTTCCGTCGTCATTTTTATTCTGTGCCGCATTGCCGTTTCTTGACAGTTTTTTGTGTTCGCAAACCGACATGAGACGGTTGTCTTTGTCAATTTCGCAAACACCTCTCGACACCGTTCCGTTGTCGGTAAGTGTGTTGCCGAGCACAAAGCCGGCCATGCAGTAATTAACTCCGCCACGTTTTTCGCCGAGAAAATCGTAAACAAGCTTGAAGGCGTTCGGACCGTAATAGTCGTCGGCATTTATAACTGCGAAAGGCTCGTTCACAACGTCCTTACAGCACCACACCGCGTGGCCGGTTCCAAGCGGCTTTTCTCGCCCTTCAATACCCGCATATCCTTCGGGGAGCCTGTCGGTCGACTGAAAAACATAGTCGACCTGTATGTGCTTTGCCACGCTGTCGCCGATTTCCGACTTGAAAATCTCGAGATTTTCCTCCTTTATAACGAAAACCACTCGGTCAAAGCCCGCTCTTTTTGCGTCAAAAATGCTGTAATCTATGATTTTTTCGCCGTGCTTGCCGATTTTTGCAAGCTGCTTAAGCCCGCCGAACCGACTTCCCAGTCCGCCGGCCATTATAATAAGGGTTGCTTTTGCCATGTTTTAACGTCCTTTGTTTTTTTCTCCATTTTACCACATAAGAGGGAAAAATCAACCGTCGATTGCACCGATGCCGTCAAAATCGGTAAAAATTTGTTTTTTTCCGAAGGCGGGAGAGTAGTTCCAGCGGGAAATGTGTCCCGATTCTATGAAATATTTTGCGGGTTCGGCCGGGTAATCGGCCTCGAAACAATCGATTATTATAAGCTTCACCTTCATTTTGTCGGGCAGTATGTTTTTTATGAAAACCGACGCCCGATTGCCGGGGACGGCGCAGCCTTTGGGTTCGGCAAGCCCCGCAAGATTCGGGGTGAGCTCCACAAAGCTGCCGTAGCTTTCCACCGTGCGTATAAGTCCCGACACCGTTTCGCCCTGACTGAAAAGAGCGGCGTTTTGTTCCCACGTTCCGAGAAGCTCCTTGTGGGTAAGATTGATTTTACCGTCCGCCTCCTTGGATTTTATGACAGCTTTTATGGACTGCCCCACGAAAAAGCGGTCTTTCGGGTGAAAAATTCTTGAAACCGAAATACAGTCGACAGGCAGCAGGGCGACAATTCCGCAGCCTATGTCGCAAAAGGCGCCGAAGGGTTCAAGGTGGGTTACCGCCGCGTCGATGACGTCTCCGGGCGTGAAGAAATCTATAAATTCTCTCATGCAGGCGGCCTGGGCCTTTTTTCTTGATAAAACCGCAAGTGGAGCGCCGTCTTTTGTTATTATGTCCTCCACGGTAAAGCAGACGGGGTGATTGACCCGCGAGATAAGGGCAATGTCGCGTACCGAGCCGTCGCTTATTCCGAGCGCTCCCTCCTCTCGGGGGATAACCCCCTTCATTGCGGGCATATCCACGTAAAGGTCATGTTTAAAATCGCAAAGAGAGGCTCTTGCCTCGAGAATTCTTCCGCTTTTTACCGCTTCCGAAAAAATAACGGGGTCTTTTATTGCTTTTTGGTTTTCCGGGCGGGAAAACAGAACGCCCTCGGGATAAAATTTATTCATAGCTTTTCACCGATTCCTTTTTTACTTTGCTTTTCCACGAGGAATATATATGAAATTTTCCTTGTTTACATTCCTTTAACAAAAAAATATTTCTTTTTAAATCGGTTTGTGGTAATATATATTTAATAAATTTCGGGAATGATTTTTTGAAGATAGGAAACTTGGAAATAAAGGGCTATGCGGCACTTGCGCCCATGGCGGGAGTTGCCGACCGCGCCA
>URYV01000065.1 GCA_900552285.1 uncultured Oscillospiraceae bacterium | reverse complement strand
GTTGGTTTATGGCAAGCTGGAAACGCAGGCGGAAAAGTTCGTCTTTAAGGTTTGCAAGCTCGTTGTTGAGCTCGTCAACGCTTTTTTCTCTCAGTTCACTTGCCTTCACAGTTGCTCACCACCGTTCTCTTTTTTTACGAATTTGCATTTGATGGGCAGCTTGTGGGAAGCAAGTCTCAGAGCCTCTCTGGCCTGTGCTTCGTCGATGCCGCCGATTTCAAACATTACTCTGCCGGGCTTGACCACCGCCACCCAGTATTCGGGCGAACCTTTACCGGAACCCATTCGGGTTTCGGCCGGCTTTTCGGTGATGGGCTTATCCGGGAAAATTTTGATCCAAACCTGACCTGCACGCTTGGTGTAACGGGTCATGGCGATACGGGCAGCCTCAATCTGATTGGCGGTTACCCATGCAGGCTCGAGAGCCTGAAGTCCGAAATCACCGTAGGTTACGGTGTTGCCGCGCATGGCCTTACCGGTGAGGCGACCACGATGGACTCTGCGGTATTTTACTCGCTTGGGCATTAACATTAGCGGTTGCCTCCTTCCTTAGCGGGCTTTGCGGGACGGCGATTGTCGTGGAGGACTTCGCCGGAATAGATCCAGACCTTTACGCCGATGCGGCCGTAGGTGGTCTTTGCCTCTTCGAAGCCGTAGTCGATGTCGGCACGGAGAGTCTGAAGAGGAATGGTTCCCTCGTGATAAGATTCCTTACGGGCGATTTCGGCACCGCCTACGCGGCCGGAAATCTGAATTTTGATACCCTTTGCGCCGAACTTCATGGCACGGCCGATAGCCATTTTCATGGCTCTGCGGAAGGAAGCTCTCTTTTCGAGCTGTGCCGCGATGCTGGCGGCGACGAGCTGGGCGTTCAGGTCGGGGTTTCGGCAGCGCCTGATAGTGCCCCAGCGTCTGCCGGATCAGTGCCTCCTGCGGCGCCGCTTTATGCCGGGCGATGGCGTCCTTCCAGTTTACGCCGTCCAGCACCATATGAATGTGTTGTCGATTTCTGCGCCGCCGCGGCCGATAACGATACCGGGCTTTGCGCAGTGGATAAAGATGCGGACGCGCTTTGCGTCTCTTTCGATTTCGATCTTCGGAACACCGGCAGGCTCAAGGAGCTTCAGAAGGTACTTACGAAGATTGTAGTCCTCAACGAGGGTATCGCCGAAATCCTTGTCCTTGGCGAACCAACGGGAGTCCCAGTTTTTGATGACGCCCACACGCAGACCGTGGGGATTAACTTTCTGTCCCATTCTAAATTACCTCCTTGTCTTATTCTTTCTCTGCCAGAGCCAGCGTGATGTGGCTGGTTCTCTTGAGTATTCTGTATGCGCGGCCCTTGTCTCTCGCCTGGAAACGCTTAAGGGTGGGGCCGGGGCAGACAAAGCACTCTGCCACATACAGGTTTGCGGTATTCATTTCTTTAACTTCGGCATTAGCCATTGCCGATTTCAGCAGCTTTTCAAGGCATTCACTCGCCGCTTTGGGCGTGTGGCGGAGAATCGCCATGGCCTTGTCAGCGGGCTGATTGCGAATAAGGTCCAGCACGATTTTCACTTTTCTGGGTGAAATACGGACGTACTTGACGGTTGCCCTTGCCATATTATCCATAGTTTTGTTCTCCTTTCGCCTTATTTACCGGAATTGGAAGTCTTGGAACCGGCGTGACCTCTGAAGGTGCGGGTGGGAGCGAACTCTCCAAGCTTGTGACCGACCATATCTTCGGTGACATATACCGGAACATGCTTGCGGCCGTCGTGAACCGCAAAGGTGTGTCCTACGAAATCCGGGAAAATGGTTGAAGCACGGCTCCAGGTTTTGAGCACTCTCTTTTCACCGGCTTCGTTCATTGCCTGAACTCTTTTGAGCAAGACGGGCTGAACGAAAGGCCCTTTTTTGATACTTCTGCCCATAATATTAGCTCCTTTCGTCCGTTACTTCGAGTTGCGACGCTTAACAATAAGCTTGTCGGAACTGTTGTGATGCTTGCGGGTCTTGTAGCCGAGGGCGGGTTTACCCCAAGGGGTAAGAGGTCCGGAACGGCCGATAGGCGCCTTACCTTCACCGCCGCCGTGGGGGTGGTCGCAGGGGTTCATGACCGAGCCGCGGACGGTGGGACGGAAGCCCTTATAACGGGTCTTACCGGCTTTACCTACGTTTACGTTGACATGATCGACGTTGCCGACCTGGCCGACGGTTGCCATGCAGTTTACGGGGACATATCTCATCTCGCCCGAGGGGAGACGGATAAGGGCGTATTTGTCGCCCTCTTTACCCATGAGCTGAGCCATGCATCCGCCTGCGCGGGCAAGCTGAGCGCCCTTGCCGGGATAAAGCTCGACGTTGTGGATAAAGGTACCGGTGGGGATGGAGGAAAGGGGAAGAGCGTTGCCGGTCACGATGTCGGCCTCGGTTCCGTTTTCAACCTTGTCACCCACTTTAAGTCCCTGAGGAGCGATGATGTAGCGCTTTTCGCCGTCCTCATACTGAACGAGGGCGATGTTTGCGGTACGGTTGGGGTCGTACTCAAGGGTGAGCACGGTGGCGGTTGCCGCCTTGTCACGCTTAAAGTCGATTATACGGTATTTTTTGCGATTTCCGCCGCCGCGATGACGGACGGTGATGCGGCCGTAGCTGTTGCGTCCGGAGTTTTTCTTCATGGGCTCCAGCAGGCTGCGTTCGGGGGCTACCTTAGAAAGCTCGGAATAATCAACTACCGACATTCCACGGCGACCCGGTGTGGTCGGCTTGTAATGTTTGATTGCCATTTTTCTTCACTCTCCTTCTTACATCATGCCCTCGAAGAATTCGATATTCTTTGAGTCGGGTGTTAAGGTGACAACAGCCTTTTTCCAGGAAGAGGTGTATCCTTCGAAACGGCCGTAGCGGCGGGACTTGCCTCTCATGTGGATGGTGTTGACCTTGCTTACTTCAACCTTAAAGAGCTCTTCGACGGCCTTTTTGATGTCGATCTTGGTGGCGTCGTTCGCTACTTTAAAGGAAAATTTCTTTGCGTCTCTTGCTGCGGCCATGCTCTTTTCGGTGATGACGGGAGCAAGAATGACTTCCTGAGCGGTTTTACTCATTATGCGTATACCTCCTCAAGCATTTTAACGGCGTCCTTAACGATCACGACGCTGTCGGCGTTGACAATGTCATAGGTCGAAAGGGTGTTTGTGCCGGCGACCTTCACGCCCTCGATGTTGCGGGCGGATTTAACGGCCTTGTCGTCGTTTCCGTCAAGCACGAAGAGAACCTTCTTGCCTGCCTTGACATTCTTAAGAGTGTCGGCAACGACCTTGGTCTTGTAACCCTCAAGGGTGAGCGCGTCGAGAACGATGAAGCTCTCGGTTGCAACCTTGTCGGACAGAGCCGAGAGAATTGCAAGACGTTTTACCTTCTTGTTGATGGACTGGCGATAATCGCGGGGCTTGGGAGCGAAGGCGATGCCGCCGTGGGTCCACTGAACAGCTCTGGTCGAACCCTGACGGGCGCGGCCGGTTCCTTTTTGTCTCCAGGGCTTTCTTCCGCCGCCGGCGACTTCGGCACGGGTGAGAGCTGACTGGGTGCCCTGACGCTGATTTGCGAGATATGCAACAACGGCTCTGTGCATTGCGTCGACGTTGGGCTCGATGCCGAACACGGCGTCGTTAAGCTCAAGCTCGCCCACATCTTTGCCTGCCATATCAAATACTTTTACCTTAGGCATTTAAAACTCTCCTTCCCTTATGCTTTTACGCTGTCGGTGATCATAACGATTCCGCCCTTGGGGCCGGGGATGGCGCCCTTGATGGCGATGATGTTATTCTCAACGTCAACTTTTACGATTTCGAGATTCTGAACGGTTACGCGTTCGCAGCCGAGACGTCCTGCGCCCTTGGTGCCCTTAAATACACGGGAGGGGCTGGAGCAAGCGCCCTGGGAGCCTGCGTGGCGGTGAACCGGGCCGGTACCGTGGGATTCCTTAAGTCTCTGGAAGTTCCAGCGCTTGATAACGCCGGCGGTTCCTTTACCCTTGCTGGTGCCGGTTACGTCGATGCTCTCGCCCTCGGCGAAAACGTCGGCCTTGATGAGGTCGCCTACATTAGCTTCCACACCGTCGAGACGGAATTCGCGGAGATACTTTTTGGGAGCGACGTCATTCTTCTTGAAATGACCGGCCATAGGCTTGTTAACGTGGCTGACCTTGACTTCGCCGAAGCCGTACTGATAAGCCGCATAGCCGTCATTCTCTACCGTCTTGACCTGGGTGATAACGCAGGGACCGGCCTCGACAGCAGTTACGGGAACAACATTCCCGCGTTCATCAAAAAGCTGGGTCATGCCGAGCTTTTTTCCGATGATTGCTTTTTTCATTATTTTTTCCTCCTTGTGGTTATTGGTCGATCTTTCGACCGACATGACCTCTCGTCAGGCGCCGTGTGAAATCAATTAAAGCTTAATTTCAATCTCAACGCCGGCAGGGAGTTCAAGACTCATTAAGGATTCGACCGTTTTGTTGGACGGGCGGATCACGTCGATCAGACGCTTGTGGGTACGCATCTCGAACTGCTCGCGGGAGTCCTTGTATTTGTGGACTGCGCGGAGAATGGTAACTACTTCCTTGTGGGTGGGAAGGGGAATGGGGCCCGAAACACGGGTGCCGGTTCTCTTTGCGGTTTCTACGATCTTTTCGGCGGCCTGATCCACCAGCTGATGATCGTAACCCTTAAGTCTGATTCTGATTTTTTCTTTTGCTGCCATTGTAATGGTACGCCTCCTTAAATTGTTCGCCCCAAAGGGCATTAGGGTGGCGGGCGACGCTTTGGCTTCGATAAATGTAACACCTTGCCGTGTGTTCCGTGCCCGTTCATCGAAAAACCGGAGCGGGCCAAAAAGCCTATTCCGGGATTACAAAACGCCTTTGCACCTTGCTCAAAGCTCCGCCGCACGTATCCGCCGACGGCGCTCTTGCCGCCTTCTCAAGTGGAAAGAGAGAAGACTGCGGTGCCGTTAAAAAATTAACTGTCGCCCGGTTTTAAAATCGGACATACTCCGTGGAAATTCCCTGCCTCAAGTGACGAGCTCGGGCAGCCACCTCCCACATCAACGCATATCTGCACAAATGTGCCTAATAATACTACCACAAAGCAAGAGGGATTGCAAGCCCTTTTTTTAATTTTTTTCAGCTTTTTTGCGGGTCTGAGCCGCGTCAAAAAAGTTTTCGACAAATTGTGGTTTTCGGACGTCGGGTATACATAATATAGTGCCCGTCCGCCGCAGTATTTTTGAGAGCCGCAAATTTTCGCGGTTCCCTTACATTATAATATATATAGCCGTTCATTGCAATGTTTTTTTGCCGAAAAACCGACTTTTTTGTCCTCTTTTTTAAGCTTAACGCCTTCGCCCTTTTCCAAAGCGGGCTGTCCCGCCGCCTTCTCGTTTTTTCTCTTGTATTTTCACGAAAAATTTAGTATAATGATTTTATATAAATTGGCGGATTGTACATTTCGGTTTCCGCAAAGCCTTATTCGGAGGTTAATATGGGTCTCATTTCCATTTTATCCGGCGCTTTAACCGGTAAATTCAATTATGTAAGCGCCCTCGCTTATGTTTTTTCGTCGGCGGTCATCATTTTTTTGGTGCTGCCCTTTCACGAATTCGCCCACGCCTTTGCCGCCCACAAGCTTGGCGACGACACGGCCAAATGGCAGGGGAGAATGTCGCTCAATCCCATGCGACACATCGACTGGATAGGCGCCGCCCTTATTATGGCGGTGGGCTTCGGCTGGGCAAAGCCGGTGCCGGTCAACGCGAGAAACTTTAAAAATCCCAAGGGCGGCATGGCGGTCGTGGCTCTTGCCGGCCCCGTCGCAAACCTTATTGCCGCATTTGTTTCCCTTCTGCTGTGCAATTTTATAATTTTCCTCGCCCGCTCGGGCGTCGGAACCGGCTCGCAGGCCGCGCTTGTCATACTCATGTTTTTGCGCTATCTCTTTTTGTTCACGGCTCAAATCAACGTCTCCCTCGCCGTCTTTAACCTTGTTCCCATTCCGCCGCTCGACGGTTCCCGTCTGCTCACGGCGCTGCTTCCCGACCGAATTTACTACAAAATCATGGCCTATGAGCAGTATATAATGCTCGGCCTTATCCTTCTGCTTGTGACCGGCGTGCTGACAACGCCCCTTTCCTACATCGGAAATTTCGTGCTCAGCGGGCTTAACGCCGTGGCCTCCCTTCCCTTCGGAGGTTAAAATGGACAAGCTTTCCTATAAATTAGAGAGCTTTGAGGGGCCGCTCGACCTGCTCCTTCACCTCATAGCCAAAAACAAGCTCAACATCTATGACATAAACATTTGCGAGCTTGTCAGCCAATACCTCGACTGTATAAACAAAATGAAAGAGCAGGACATGGACCTTTCAAGCGACTTTTTGGAAATGGCGTCGCGGCTTGTCTATATAAAATCCGTGTCGCTGCTGCCAAAAGACAACGAGTCGGAGCAGCTTAAAGACAAGCTGTCGGGCGAGCTCATCGAATACCGCACCGTCAAGCTGCTTGCCGCCGAGCTTGCAAAAAATACCGACGGTTTTTCGAAATTCGTCCGCCGTCCCGATATGCCCGAGGTGGATCAAACCTACGTCTTGACTCACGATTCGGGAGTGCTGTCCCATTGGTACCTTGCGGCGGTGGGCAGAGGGCTGAGAAGGCTTCCTCCGCCGACAACGGCCTTTGAGCCCCTTGTCAAAAAGCCGGTCATTCCCGTGTCGGCAAAAATAGTCTACATCATGCGCCGTCTTTTTAACGGCGTCAAGGTCAAATATAAAAGCATTTTCAGCGAAGTGAAATCCAAGTCCGAGGCGGTGGCGACCTTTCTCGCCGTGCTCGAGCTTATCAGGGGCGGAAGAATCGCCATGGACGACGAGGATAACCTGAAAATGGCGGGAAAGGATAAATAATGGAGCTTTCAAAATACATTCCGACCTTAGAGGCGGTTCTCTTTGCCGGCGGCGAGCCGGTTCCCATTTCCCGTCTGGCGGCCGCTCTTGAGCTTTCGGAGGAAAAGGTTGAAAAAACGGCGGTTTTGCTTGAAGAAAAGCTGAGCGGACCCCAAAGCGGAATCGAGCTTCTGCGGCTGGGCGACAGCCTCCAGCTTGCCACCAAAAAGCAGTATGAAGAGCCCGTGCGCACGGCCTTTGAGCTTCGCCGCTCAACCCCGCTTTCCTCGGCCGCATTTGAGGTGCTTGCCGTCGTGGCCTATAATCAGCCGGTTACCAAGGCCTATATCGAGCAGGTGAGAGGCGTCGACTGTTCGGGAGTGGTTTCCTCCCTCGTGCTCAAAGGGCTTATCGAGGAATGCGGGCGACTCGACCTTCCCGGCCGACCCATTCTTTACGGAACCACCGATACCTTTTTGCGGTGCTTCGGGCTTGAAAATCTGTCGGCTCTTCCACCTCTTCCCGAGGAGGAGCACCCCTTTGAAAAGGGAACGGCCGAAACCGCCGAGCAGCCGACCCTTGAGGATTTTGCCGAAAAAGCCGAAGGCGGAGATTTAAATACAACAGAAAATTCTGAAAAAGGTGAGTAAAATGAAACAGGAGAAAACCGAAAACAGAAAAAACGATAACAGAACAAATCAATCGGCCGAGCAGGCCCGCTGCGGGGCCGAGCGCTCCACCAAAAGCAAGGTGGGCTCCATTCTCGACATAACCGTCGACAAAATGCGCGCCCTTGCCGACACCGGCCTTGTTGTGGGGGATAAAATCGCCGTGACCGACGACATCACCCTCATTCCCGTGTCCCGCGTTTCCTGCGGATTTGCTTCGGGAGGAAGCGACCTTCCCACCGAAAAATCCCCCGCAGGCGTTTCCTTCGGCGGAGCGGGCGGCGGCGGACTGACCGTCACGCCGGTCTGCTTTGTGTGCATAAACAAGGGTGAGGTCAAAATTTTAAACCTTGCCTCAACCATGCCCATGGGCGCGGCCGAACGGGCAATCACCATGGCTCCCGAGCTTATCGAAAGCATTAAGGACGCCTTTTCGAAATAATCCGCATTTTAACAAAAGGAAGATCAGACTTGAAGGTTCCACAGAAAAACATCAGAAACTTTTGCATAATCGCCCACATCGACCACGGCAAATCCACCCTTGCCGACCGTATGCTCGAAATAACCGACACGGTGGCGCTCAGGGACATGGAGGATCAGCTGCTTGACAGCATGGATCTCGAGCGGGAGAGGGGCATAACCATAAAGGCTCACGCCGTCACCCTTTACTATAAGGCCGACGACGGGGAAACCTATGAGCTGAATTTAATCGACACCCCCGGCCACGTCGACTTTAACTATGAGGTGTCCCGTTCCCTTGCCGCCTGCGAAGGGGCGGTGCTTGTGGTCGACGCATCGCAGGGAATAGAGGCACAGACGCTGGCAAACACCTATATGGCACTGGAGCACGATCTGGAGCTGGTGCCCA
>URYV01000064.1 GCA_900552285.1 uncultured Oscillospiraceae bacterium | reverse complement strand
CGGCTACGCCCATACCGAGAACGCTCGGACTCATAATTTACGGCGACCTTTCGGTTTCCGTTCATTTCTGTCGCTCCGTTTCTTTTAAAATAAAAAAACAGACAACCGCACCTTTTTATTACCAGGCGCCATTGTCTGTTTCAAATTTGTTTTTTTGATTTGACAGCATTATAAAGCATTTTAGTGCAGGCTGTCAACCGCCGAATTTGCACATTGTATAAAATATACATTTTAACATAAGCCGTTTATATTTTTTGAATTAAATAAATATGTTTTTGCAGGCGTTAAAACCCTGCCGTATGCTGCTGCACAATATTTTTGTCAAGTCCTATGTGCAGCAGCACACGGCTTTTTATACACTAAAAAACGGAGATTTATAAAAATAAGAACTCTGTCTTATTTTGCAATTTTTACTAATGAGGTTTACAGGATTTTTCTAAATGTCCTGATAAATATAGGAGAAATCCGGTATTTAAAACTCTTTCAAAAGAATGCCGGACTTATGACACCGATTGTGGTATGGTGTTTGGCTTGGAAAGAGGTGAAAATCGTGAATATACTTGAAAAACTTTATTACGGCAGCATACGTCCGCATGAACACGCTTTATGGAACGGCGGCAATAAAAGTGAATTAACCGAAAATGCCATACGGCACGAAAAAAATCTCAGAGCTGCTCTCACAGAACACCAAAAAGGCCTGCTTGATCAGTTCGAAAAGGCGGAAGCAGAGATTTCTGATAAGCATGAACTACAGGCGTTCACAACCGGATTTCGGTTGGCAGCTCGGCTGATGATGGAAGTGTACGAATACACACCGGAGTTGGAATCGTAATAAAATACAGTATGGCAAAAAGAATTTCTCTGCTGAATTTCATAATTGATAAAGGCATTGTAAAGTTTCCGAGAATATGATAAAATACTCTCACAGAATCATTAAGGGGTGAGCGTATGGGCAGGCAACGGAACAGGAGAATATTTGCCGGATTTTACAGACGGTATGACGGCAGGTATATTTATGTTGTGGCAGTTGTCCCCGACGCTGACACCGATGAAAAAGTCGTTATTTTTCATTACGGAACCGAAGCCTGCGGCTGCAAGTATTACACAATAACGAAAAATTCTTTTTGTGAGCAAGTCGAGGTAAACGGCGAATGGGTTGACAAGTTCACCCGTCAGCCGCAGGTGAAAATCACCGATACGCATATTTCAAATTTGGAAGAAGCAGGCTTTCCCGGTCCTGTTCGTAAAAAGCAATCAAAGGATGCGGAAGAACTGCTTTATGAGAACCGCACTTACCGCAGTGCCGAAACATATACCGATTATGCAAAGGATATCTGCAAAAACTATAAATCGGATGTGCGTAAATATAATTTGTGTGTTACACAAAAACGGTATATCGGCGTTTCGGGCAAAACGGATTTTAATATACTGAAAGAAGATATAACTTTTTTAAATGACTGTCTTAAAACCGTGCTCAAAAGCTATGCCGCATATTTTAAGAAAAGATATATAAACGGAATGTCAATTCGGAAATATGCGGAAGAACACGAAATGAACCGTGGCAGTGCCGACTACATCAATAAAAAATTCATTTCCGAGCTTGCGGCGGCACTGAAAGCATGGGACGATTCGGACGGCGTATGCCGACTGAGTAAAAAGTAAACAGTATAACAAATACATTTAGCATCTGCGGTAATCGTTAAAGACCTGTCCCGACTCGGACGGCACAGAACGCAGACCGCAATGTTTATAGACTATCTTCGTGAAAATGATGTGCGTGTGCTTTCGGTAACCGAAAACATAGACACAAGCAACGAGGACGATGATCTGATGATTGGCTTTAAAGGAATATTCAACGATATGTACGCCAGAGATATATCCAAGAAAATCCGTGCGGGATATAAGCAGAAACAAAAAAGCGGTATCGTGATGATACCGCCGCTTGGATACTTCAAGGATAAAAATACAGGTAAGGTTACGGTTGTTGAGGAACACGCCGAAATAGTCCGTAAGATATTCAATCTGTATGTATCTGGATACGGGCTTAAAGCCATATCTAAAATTTTGAATGAGGAAGGCATTAAATCGCCGGTGTATTATCAGAAAAAACTGTTAGGTAAAAATCTCGGATACAACAAACCCGAAATTGCTCACAGATTTTTATGGGAAAATACAGGCGTAAAAAGAATATTGCAGAATGAGTTTTATATCGGGAATCTTATCTGCCACAAGTCCTATACAAGTAAAATAAATCATATAAGAAAGGAACTGCCGCCCGAAGAGCATTTCAAACATGAAAACGCCGTGCCTGCAATCATACCGAAAGAGATATGGGAGCAGGCACAGTTTTTACTTGAGCAAAAGCCGAAAAGAAATGTAAGGGCTTCAAGCGGAAATACGCATCACCGATACACAGGACTTATAAAATGCGGCGATTGCGGTTCCTCATTCAGCTGTAAAACAAGATATTGGCGTAATAATCCGCCGAGAATGGAATATGTTTGCAACGGCTACCACCGTTACGGAAAGGAAAATTGTTCACCGCATAAGATCGGTGAGGAAGTTCTTGACAGGCTGATACTCAAAGAGCTTGAGGAGCTTAAAAAAATGGCCCATGAAAACTTTAAAAGGGTTGACAGAGAACTGAAAAAGTGGCTTGCCGACAGACCCTCCGCCGAAAAGCAGATAACAGCGCTTAAAGAAAAGCTTGCGCAGCGGAAAACCGATTAACAGCAAATACTGCTTGAAAGAATACGGGACAGAGAACACGCCGAAGTTTATACCCAAATGCTTGTTTCCTGCGAAACGGATATTAAAACAATCGAAAACAGAATTCGGGAAATGAAGGATATTGAAACTACCGTAAAGGAACGCAAAAAGCAAATGGAGAAAAGCGTAGAACTGCTTGACGGTATTATAGCCGACGGTGCGATAAGCGATACGCATCTCAGGATGTTGGTGGATGAGATCGTTATATACGAAAAGAACGGAAAGCTTGATATTCAAATAAAGAATGCTTTGATGAAACATTTTTATTCAATTTACGACTATTCTATACAAGTGACTATGGGTTTGGTATGCGAAATGCAGTCTGCCATGGTTTGTATTCTGATAAAGAATTACAAACGGCGCAAAGTCTGGCAGTATGGTGGTTTAGTTTGCATATTTGTTGTATGTACTCAACCAAACTAAAAGAAAGATTGCTGTCTCAAACCAAACTACAAGATAAAAAAATAACAAGTTAAACCCTGAAATAATGTTCTGCTATGAATACTATTATAGTTGTAAAGTTCAAAGAATTAAAAATTCATGCTATAAAAAACGCTCAAAGCCACATAAACAAAGGCTTTGAGCGATGGTGCGGATAAGAGGACTTGAACCTCCACCGAGTTGCCCCGACTAGAACCTGAATCTAGCGCGTCTGCCGATTCCGCCATATCCGCATTTTTGTTTTCGCCCGTTTTTTACACGGCGGGCAGCCGAGGCCGAGCACAAAGCTTTTTCGGCAGGACGTAAAACGCCGCCTCATTCAAAGGCAAGCGAAATTATAGCACAGTTTTCTCCCGTTGTCAATAGAAAAAATAAAAATGCCGATGTGTTCACGCTCTTTTAAAGCCGCTTTTTTGCAAAAGGAAAAAGACCGGCCTTTGGGCGCCGATTGTGCGGCAAAAAAATGTCTGCGGGAGGCTTTTGCAAAGGCTGCCGCATCTTGACAAAGGGGAATGGGGGAGTTATAATATAAAGAACTGTATAAGGGGATGTTTCACTATGGTGAGAAGTATGACCGGATACGGCCGTTTTGAGTCCGACGCTTCGGGAAGAAATATTTCGGTCGAGCTCAAGTCGGTTAATCACAGATATTTTGAATTTTCCTGCCGTCTGCCTTCGTCGATGGGATTTCTTGAGGAAAAGCTCAAGTCCTATGTCCGCTCGAGGGTGTCGAGAGGAAAAATCGACCTTTACCTTTCGGCCGAGGCCCGCGAGGACGAGGATTGCACCGTGACGGTCAACACCGCTCTCGCAAAGGGATATGCCAAGGCTCTTTCCGAGCTTGCCGAAATAACCGGCGCCGACGGAAAGGTGTCGCCCGAGGCTCTTTCGAGATTTCAGGGGGTTATTTCGGTGAGAAAGGCAGAAACCGACGAGGAGGCCGTCTGGAACGAGGTTCTTCCCGTGGTCGAAAAAGCGGTGGATAAATTTATCCTCATGAGGGAGACCGAGGGTCAAAAGCTTTATGAGGACGTTTTTTCAAAGACCGACAACATTCTTCGCATGGTTGAAATTGTCGAGCAAAAGGCCCCCGAGACGGTGGAAAAATACCGCAAAAGACTTGAGGCAAAGCTTGCCGAGGTGCTCGAGGACAAAAGCGTCGACGAGCAGAGAATAATAACCGAGGCGGCGATTTTTGCCGACAAAATCGCAGTAGACGAGGAAACGGTGAGGCTTCGCAGCCACATTGCTCAGATAAGAGCCCTTCTCGACTCGGGCGAGCCGGTGGGCAGAAAGCTCGATTTCGTGCTTCAGGAGTCAAACCGCGAGATAAATACAATCGGCTCCAAGTCCCAAAACACCGAAATTTCAAAGGTTGTCGTGGACGTCAAATCCGAGCTTGAGAAAATCAGAGAACAAATTCAAAACATCGAATAGGGTGACGGTATGGAGCTTATAGGTATCGGATTCGGAAATCTTTTGGCAAAGGACCGTATCGTTTCGGTCATAAATCCCGATTCGGCCCCCATAAAAAGGGTGGTCACCGAGGCGAGAGCACAGGGGCTTTTGATCGACGCCACCCAAGGGAGAAAAACCGGTTCGGTCATTGTCTGCGACAGCGGGCACGTTGTGCTTTCATATCTGACGCCCGAGCGGCTGCTTGCCGGAATGGAAAGCGCCGGGAAATTGGGAGGATAACATGGAAAAGGGAAGACTTTTTATTATTTCCGGTCCCTCGGGAAGCGGAAAGGACACGATTTTAAAGACATATTTCGCCGCTCACGGGGATTTTGAATTTTCGGTGTCGACCATAACAAGGCCGAAAAGAGACAAGAGCGACGACGAAAAATATAACTTTACCTCTCGGGAAAATTTCGAGCGGCTGATAAAGGACGACAAGCTGCTTGAATATGCCGAATACTGCGGAAACTACTACGGAACGCCGAGAGAGCCCATTGAAAATTGGATAAACGATGGCAAGGACGTTTTTGTGGAGGTTGAGACGGTGGGAGCCGCCAAAATCAAGGAAAAAATGCCCGACGCCGTCAGTATTTTTATTCTGCCGCCCTCCCTTGCGGTGCTGAAAAAGCGCCTTTCGGGGCGTGCAACCGAAACCGCCGAGCAGCTTGAAAAGCGCCTTGACAAGGCCCTTCTTGAAATGAAACGTGCGGTTGACTATGATTATGTTGTCGTAAACGACCGGTTGGAGGACGCGGCCGAGGATTTTGAGAGAATAATCCTTTCCGACCGCCGAAAGACCGAGCGAAATATAAATTTAATTAACGAGGTGCTTGAAAATGCTTAATCCCGCAATAGGAAAACTCATTAACACTTATGAAAATCGTTACGATCTTGTTATCGACGTGGCCAAAAGAGCCCGTATGATAAGCAAGCGCGCCCAGGAGCAGGAAATAATCCTGACCGAAAAGCCGGTCACCCTCGCCATGGAGGAGCTGGCCGAGGAAAAGTGCGATAAATAATTTTAAAAATTTAAGGGGGCTTGTCGGATGAAGGTCAGAACCGTCGGCGTGGCGGTGGAGCAAACGGCTTATCATTTCGACAAGCCCTTTGACTATATTCTGCCGGAATATCTTTGTTGTGAAAATATAGTCGGGAGAAGGGTTCAGGTGCCCTTCGGCCGCGGCGGCGCGCTTCGCACGGGGGTCGTCATGTATGAAGGGGAAAACCCCGAAAACGTCGAAAGCCTTAAAGAGGCGGATGACCTTCTCGACGACGAACCCGTGCTGTCGGAGGAGTTTATCGAGCTTGGAAAATTCCTTTCGGAACAGACCTTTTGCCCGCTTTACGACTGCTATAAGGCCTTTTTGCCCTCCGGGCTGAACCTTAAAAGGAACAGCCGCTACTTTGCCGCCGAAAATATTCCGAGCGGGCCTTCGGGGAAAATCAAGGAGCTTTGCGGCCTGCTTTCAAAAAATCCCGACGGAGTTTTAAGGGAAAGCCTCATAAAGGAGGGCTTTTCCTCCGAGCTGCTTAAACGGGCTGTCGACGGCGGCTTTTGCGTCAGAATAGACGGCGCAAAAAAGGGAGTGGGCGACGCAACGGTGAGAACGCTGCGCCTTTGCACCGACGAGCCGGGAGAACTGACCAAAAAGCAGCGGGAAATTTTTGATTTTCTGCTTTCAAACGGCGCCGCCACCGTAAAGGAAATATGCTATTTTACCGGAGCGGGCGAGGGTGTGGTTAAAAATCTCGTCAAAAAGGGCGTTGCCGAAATTTTTGACAGCGAGGTATACCGAACCCCCGAGGCTGTCGCCGCCGACAAAAAGCCGCAAAAGACCGTGCTGTCAAAGCAGCAGCAAAGAGCCTTCGACACCTTTTATGCCATGCTGCGCGAGCAAAAGGCGGGCTGCGGGCTTTTATACGGAGTTACGGGCAGCGGCAAAACCAAGGTTTACCTTGAGCTTATAGAAAAGACTCTCGAACTCGGGCGCCAGGCCGTGGTCATGGTGCCGGAAATTTCGCTGACTCCTCAGGTGCTGTCGGCTTTCCGTGCCCGCTTCGGCGAAACGGTTGCGGTTTTTCACAGCCGCCTTTCCATGGGCGAACGCCTTGACGAATGGAAAAGGGTCAAAAGGGGAGAGGCAAAGATAGCCGTGGGAACCCGTTCGGCGGTTTTTGCTCCCTTCGACAATCTCGGCCTTATCGTTATGGACGAGGAGCAGGAGCACACATACAAGTCGGAAAGCGCCCCCCGTTTTCACACAAGGGACGTTGCCCGTTTCCGCGCCGCAAAATCCGGGGCGCTACTGCTGCTTTGCTCGGCGACTCCCTCGGTCGAAAGCTTTGCCAAGGCAAAGGAGGGCAAATATACCCTCGTCAAAATGACCGAGCGGTATAACAACGCCCGCCTGCCCGCCGTCGAAACGGTGGACATGAAGGAGGAAATGCGGGAGGGCAACACCTCGGTCATAAGCCGCCGCCTGCTTGAGCTTCTGGAAAAAAATTTGCAAAATAACAAGCAGTCGATACTGCTGCTAAACCGCCGAGGATACAACACATATATTTCCTGCAAAAGCTGCGGAAAGGTGCTGACCTGCGACAATTGCAGCATCTCCATGTCCTATCACAGGGCGAACGGCCGCCTTGTCTGCCACTATTGCGGCGCCTCAAAGCCCCTTCCCGAACGGTGTCCCGAATGCGGCGGCGAGTTTATAAAAATGTCGGGAGCGGGGACCCAGTTTGCCGAGGCCGAGCTTGAAAAGCTGCTGCCCGACGCAAGAATCCTCCGTCTCGACGCCGACACCACCATGCAAAAGAATGCCCATGAGCAAAAGCTTTCGGCCTTCGGAAAGGGCGAATACGACATTCTCGTGGGAACGCAAATGGTGGCCAAGGGACTTGATTTTGAAAGGGTAAGCCTCGTGGGGGTGCTTTGCGCCGATCAGGCCATTTATAACAGCGACTTTCGAGCCTACGAGCGGGCCTTTTCGCTGCTCACTCAGGTTATCGGCCGCGCCGGCCGCGCCTTTGGTGACGGTATCAGCGTGCTTCAGACCTACAGCCCCGAAAACGAGGTCATCGAAATGGCCTCCTGCCAGGATTATGAAGGCTTTTTCGAGCGGGAAATTCTGCTTCGCAAGGCTCTCGAATATCCGCCCTTTTGCGATATTTGCCTTTTGGGCTTTGTGTCCCCGCGGGAAAGCGACGCCAAAAAGGCCGCCGAAAACACACTTGAAATTTTCCGAAGGACGGTTTCGCAGAGCTATTCGGATTTGACCGTTCGGGTGCTTGGGCCTTCTCCCGCCACGGTTTCCAAGGCGGGAGGTAAATTCCGATACAGAATAATAATCAAGTGTAAAAACACGAAAAAATTCCGAAAATGTATGTCCGAGGTATTAAAGGAAGCGGGCAAGGCGGCGGGAAAAACCACCGTTTTTGCCGACATGAACCCGGAGGGGATAATGTGACGGAAAATAAAAATTATGCTCTGTTTTTAAAGCAAAAGGAGACGCTTGACATTTTTCTCAAAAACGGCGCGATTTCAAAAGCGCAGTATGACAAAAGTCTCGGCGATCTCCGCATTAAGATGAATATAAAAATCGACGATAAGGAAGAAAAAGAACATGGAAGTCGAAATTAGGGAATACCGCGAAAGCGACCTTGCCGCAATGAAAGAAATATGGAACGAGGTTGTGGAGGAGGGAATAGCCTTTCCTCAGGAGCAGCCTCTTGACGAACAGTCGGCAAAGGAATTTTTCGCGTCCCAAAGCTTTTGCGCCGTCGCCGAAAACGACGAAAAGGTTGTGGGGCTTTACATTCTTCATCCCAACAACGTGG
>URYV01000063.1 GCA_900552285.1 uncultured Oscillospiraceae bacterium | reverse complement strand
GACTTTATGAAAATTTAAAATTTCAAAATTTATTTTTGACCTGTCAATTTTTTGTTGGCAGGTCTTTTTGATTTTATTACCTCTTATAAAACGGCTTTGACTGCACAAATTATTAAAGCAGGCTGCAAAAGGAGGTTTTAAAATTTAATAAAATTCCCAAAATAGCGACGGCAATATGCTTTCTGCTGACGGTTGCCGTATTTATAGCGGGCGCCTCATTATCCGACAGCTTGCCTTCCGGTTTGGGCGTTTTTGAAAAGGGAATGCTTTCAAAAAACGGCCAAATTTCAAACTCGGCCGCAAATTCAAAAGGTCAAAATTTTCCCTCCGACATTTTCGGAACACTTCCCGTAAAAGATGTTTCGGTAAATTCTCAGGAAAGAAAAAGCGTGTATCTTTCGGGGAAGCCCTTCGGCATCAAGATTTTCACAAGCGGGGTCATGATCGTCGGTATCACCGATATAAAAACCGAAACGGGTGAACAAAATCCCGCCAAGGAGGCGGGACTTAAGGTAGGAGATATAATTCTTTGCGCAAACGGCGAGGAGATGTGTTCCAACGCTTTGTTTAAGCAAAGGGTGGAGAGGGGAGAAGGCTTAAGCCTTAAATGCAAAAGAAATTCCGATGAATTTGAAACGACACTCCGTCCGGTGCTTTCATCCGACGACGGCCGATTCAAGGCCGGGCTTTGGGTGAGAGATTCCTCGGCGGGAATCGGAACCATGACCTTTATAGATTGCCAAAGCGGAATTTTCGGCGGTCTCGGCCACGGAGTGTGCGACGCGGACACCGGACAAAGACTTCCCGTACAGTCGGGAGAGGCTCTCCCTGCCGAAATAATCGGAATAACCAAGGGCAGAAAGGGAGCCGCCGGAGAGCTTCATGGCTGTTTTACAAGCGGCGGCCGACTCGGAGAAATTCTGCTCAATTCCGATTGCGGACTTTTCGGAAAATATGAGGGCGAAACCGAGAGCTTTGAACAAACGGAAGTTGCCTTGCGTCGGGAAATAAAAAAAGGCGACGCAGAAATTTTATCATACGTCAGCGGAAAAGCCGAGCTTTATTCCTGCAAAATCCAAAGGATTGATCTTAAAAGCTCTTCGCGGCAGAATATGGTGGTGAAAATAACCGACGACCGTCTCCTGGAACTCACCGGAGGGATCGTTCAGGGCATGAGCGGCTGTCCCATAATTCAAAACGGGCGGCTTGCGGGAGCAGTTACCCACGTTTTTGTGGACGACCCCGCCTGCGGTTACGGTGTTTTCGCCGAAACCATGCTTGAAAGCGCCTGTTCGGCCGCCGAGCTTTGCGAGCAGAGAAAATCGGCTTAAGGGTGCGGAAGCCTCGGCTTTAGGGTCTTGACTTTCGTTGCCGCAGAGCCGACCGAAGGATGTTTTTCCCTCGGTCGGCTTTTCGGGTTATCCCGGTTTAAAAAAATGTTTACAAACTTTTTTTTGCGTGGTATAATAAAAAATACATTTATGCAATGAAGGTGAGCTTTTATGGAAAACGAGACGTCGAATTTTATATACGATTTTGTGACCGAGGATTTGGAAAAAGGGGTTTACGACCATGTTCAGACCCGTTTCCCGCCCGAACCCAACGGTTATCTTCACATAGGCCACGCCAAGGCCATTTGCATTGACTTCGGTACCGCCGAAAAATACGGCGGAAAATGCAACCTCCGTTTTGACGACACCAACCCCGTCAAGGAGGATGTGGAGTATGTCGACGCCATAAAAGAGGATATTGAATGGCTGGGATTTAAATGGGACAACGTTTATTTTGCCTCGGATTATTTTGATTTTATATATGAATGTGCCGTAAAGCTCATTAAAATGGGCAAGGCTTATGTTTGCGACCTTTCGCCGGACGAAATAAGAGAATACCGCGGAACACTCACCGAGCCGGGCAAAAACAGCCCCTACCGCGACCGTTCGATTGAGGAAAATCTCGACCTTTTCGAGCGCATGACAAAGGGCGAGTTTGAAACCGGAACAAAGGTGCTCCGCGCAAAAATAGACATGGCTTCTCCAAACCTCAATATGCGCGACCCCATAATCTACCGTGTGCTCAAGGCTCATCACCACCGCACGGGCGACAAATGGTGCGTATACCCCATGTATGATTTTGCTCATCCTCTTTCCGACGCGAAAGAAGGGGTGACCCATTCGCTGTGCTCTCTTGAGTTTGAAAATCACCGCCCGCTGTACGATTGGTGCCTTCGCGAGCTCGGTATCGAGACTCCGCCCCGCCAGATCGAGTTTGCGAGAATGAATTTGAACTACACTCTGACCAGCAAAAGAAAGTGCCTGCGCCTTGTTAAGGACGGCATCGTGGACGGATGGGACGACCCGAGGATGGCCACCATCTGCGGACTCAGAAGAAGGGGCTTCCCCGCCGAGGCAATCCGCGATTTCTGCGAGCGTATCGGTGTTTCCAAGGCCTATTCGGTGGTGGACTATGCCCTGCTCGAGGCCTGCGTCCGCGACAATCTTAACGCAAACGCACCGAGAGCAATGGCCGTGCTCAATCCTTTAAAGGTTATTATCGACAATTATCCCGAAGGAAAAACCGAGCTTATCGAAAACGACATAAATCCCTCAAAGCCCGAGCTCGGAAAGTGCGCAGTCAGCTTTTCGAAAGAAATTTACATCGAGCAGACCGATTTTTCGATGGAGCCGCCCAAAGGCTTTTTCCGCCTTTGCCCCGAGAGAGAGGTGCGCCTTAAGGGAGCTTATTATCTCAAATTTGTGTCGGCAGACAAAAACGAGGACGGCAGCATAGCCGCCGTTCACTGCACCTATGACCCCGAATCCCGCGGAGGCGAGACCCCCGACGGAAGAAAGGTCAAGGGAACCCTTCATTGGGTGGACGCCGGCAACGCCGTCGATTTCACCGCCAACATCTATGACCGTCTTTTCAATGTGGAAAACCCCTCGAACGAAGTGGGTGTGACCGATTTCACCGAAAATCTCAATCCCGAGTCCAAGGTGGTTTTGACCGGCTGCAAAATCGACAGAGCCTTTGAAAACGTCAAGGCGGGGGATACCTTCCAGTTTATGCGTCAGGGCTATTTCTGCGTCGATAAGGACAGCAAAAAGGGCAATTTGATTTTCAACCGCACCGTGGCATTGAAGGATAGCTTTAACAAGAAAAAGCAGGGATAACATGAATTTTGACGGAATTATAAATACCTTTACTCCCTTGTCGGACGAGAATTGTCTTAAGGTTCTTTTTGCCCTTCATGAGGACGAAATGACCCTTGAAAAGCTTTCGCAATGCTCGAAAACCGAAATCGAAACGGCAAAAAGCGCCCTCCGAAGCCTTTTGGAGGCGGGGCTTGTTTCATCGGCCGAAAAGCAGGGGGAAATTCGATATTTTCTTTCTCCCTTCGGCACCTTCGGCGCCGTCAATATGCTTAAAGAGGTGCTTTATGTGGAGCAGGGCTGCAAAGGCTGTAAATAATCGAATAAAAATAAGCGGCAGAGCATATATTTTCCCTATGTGCTCTGCCGTTTTTTGGCGGTGGATAACTTTAACAACATCGGGATTAGTGATTGCTAACTAATTGTAAGATTTGCCGAAATTAAAAAATTGCTCGAAAAAAGGTTGACAACAGAGGGTAAATTATATAATATAATTATTGGTTAGCGAGAGCTAACTTTTTACTGCCCGCACAGTTAGCACGGGCTAATTTTAAAGAAAGAGGATGCTTAAAATGATGCCTTTGAGTTTGGCAAATGCCGGAGAAGATAATGTTATTAAAAAAATAGGCGGTTCTCCCGAGGTTAAGAAACATCTTGAAAATCTGGGCTTCGTGGTGGGCGGAAATGTAAAAATCGTTAACACTCTGGGCGGAAACGTTATTGTAAACGTTAAGGAAGCCCGGGTTGCCATAAGTGAAGAAATGGCGAGGAAAATCATGATCTGATTTGACCGCCATAAAAAATAAAAGGGGGACAAAGATATGAAAACCTTAAGAGAGGCCAAGGTCGGTGATACCGTGACCGTGGTTAAGCTTCACGGTGAGGGAGCCGTAAAGCGCCGTATCATGGACATGGGTATCACCAAGGGCGTTGAGGTTCATGTTCGTAAGGTCGCGCCGCTGGGCGATCCTGTCGAAGTAACCGTTCGCGGTTATGAGCTTTCACTGCGGAAGGCCGACGCTGAAATGATCGAAGTTCAGTAATCGGTATTTTTAATTGTAAAGGTTAGTTGCAACTAACCTCAGAAAGAGAGGAACAAAAGTATGAACCTTAAAATTGCCCTTGCAGGCAATCCGAACTGCGGAAAAACGACGCTGTTTAACGCACTCACCGGTTCCAACCAGTTTGTTGGTAACTGGCCCGGCGTTACTGTCGAAAAAAAGGAAGGTAAGCTTAAAAAGCACGACGGCGTAATCATCACCGACCTTCCCGGAATTTATTCCCTTTCGCCCTACACCCTTGAGGAGGTCGTGGCGAGAAATTATCTCATCGGCGAGCATCCCGACGTTATTCTCAACATAATCGACGGAACCAACCTTGAAAGAAACCTTTATCTCACCACACAGCTTGTTGAGCTCGGTATTCCGGTTGTTATCGCCATCAACATGATGGACGTCGTCAAGAAAAACGGCGACCACATCAACACCAAAGAGCTTTCCAATCAGCTCGGATGTGAAATAATTGAAATTTCGGCTCTTAAGGGAACCGGAATCATGGAGGCCGCTGAGGCTGCCATTAAGGCCGCTTCCGATACCACCACCGTTCCCAAACACACCTTCTCGGGCTGCGTCGAGCACGCCATTGCCCACATCGAGGAGGCCGTTCTTCACGACATGCCCGAAAATCAGCAGAGATGGTATGCCATCAAGATTTTCGAGGGCGACGAAAAGGTTCTTTCCCAGCTTAACATCCCTGAGGACACCCTTGCCCACATTCAGGAGGACATAAAGGCTGCCGAGGAAGAGCTTGACGACGACGCCGAAAGCATCATCACCAACGAAAGATACATATACATTGCCTCCATCATCAAGGCTTGCTATAAGAAGAAAAATGCCGGCAACCTTTCCACCTCCGATAAAATCGATAAGGTGGTCACCAACCGCTGGCTCGGACTTCCCATATTCGCCGTGGTAATGTTCCTTGTTTATTACATCTCCATGGTAACCGTCGGTTCGGCCGCCACCGATTGGGCCAACGACGGACTTTTCGGAGACGGCTGGCACCTGTTCGGTATCGGCGGTTCGGCTTATGAGGAGTCGAACGACGAATACACCGCAGCAATGGAGGCTGTCGACGCCTTCCTCGGAACCGAAATCGATGCCGAGGATGAGGAGTTTGACGCCGACGCCACCCTCGAAGAAATCAAAAACTTCAAACCCGAATCCGAGACCGCAACCGTTGATGTCGAGGATGAGGAAACCCTCGCGGTTAACACCATGACCGCTTATTATGACGAAATTCCCGACGATGCCGACGAAGAGGAAACCGTCGCCATGACCTTTACCGACGCGGCAAAATATGTCGAGGAAAACGGATTTGACGCTCCCGACCCCGCCGATTTCGGCGTTTGGGTTCCCGGTGTTCCCGTTCTCATCGGAAACGGCCTTGAGGCTGCCAATGCCGCACCTTGGGTCAGCGGACTTATTCTTGACGGTATCGTAGCCGGTGTCGGCGCAGTTTTAGGCTTTGTTCCCCAAATGCTTGTACTGTTCCTGCTCCTTGCTTTCCTGGAGGCTTGCGGTTATATGTCGCGTATAGCCTTCGTGCTTGACCGTATATTCCGCAAATTCGGACTTTCGGGTAAATCCTTTATCCCAATGCTCATCGGCACCGGCTGCGGTATTCCCGGCGTTATGGCTTCGCGTACCATTGAAAACGAACGCGACCGCCGTATGACCATCATGACCACCACCTTCATCCCCTGCGGCGCAAAGGTTCCCTTTATCGCCATGATCGCAGGCGCTCTGTTCGGCGGCTCGGCATGGGTCTCCACCTCCGCCTACTTCATCGGTATGGCCGCAATCATCATCTCGGGTATCATGCTTAAAAAGACCAAGATGTTTGCCGGCGACCCCGCTCCCTTTGTTATGGAGCTTCCCGCATACCACCTTCCCACCGTCGGAAACGTTCTCCGTTCCATGTGGGAGCGCGGCTGGTCCTTCATTAAGAAGGCAGGTACCATAATCCTTCTCTCCACAATTGTTGTTTGGTTCACCACTTACTTCGGTTGGGTCGACGGAACCTTCCAGATGCTTGAGGAAGACCAGATCGACTCCTCCATTCTCGCTGCCATCGGCGGTGCAATCGCCTGGATATTCAAACCCCTCGGCTGGGGCACCTGGCAGGCTGCCGTTGCTTCCATCACCGGTCTGGTGGCCAAGGAGAACATCGTCGGCACCATGGGAATTCTCTACGGCGGTTCGGGCGATGTCTACGGAACCCTCGCAGGAGTGTTCTCGGGTATCACCGGTTATTCCTTCCTCGTGTTCAACCTCCTTTGCGCCCCCTGCTTTGCCGCAATCGGCGCTATCAAGCGTGAGATGAACAACGCCAAGTGGACCTGGTTCGCAATCGGTTATCAGTGCGGATTTGCTTATCTTGTCGCTCTTATGATAAATCAGTTCGGCGGTGCATTCACCGGAAACCTCAGCGTTGTCGGTTTGATATTTGCCATTGCCGTTTTGGCTCTGATTGTTTACATGCTTGTAAAGCCCTATAAAGAGGCCACCAAGCTTACTGCTAAGGTCAGAGTTTAACTTCGGAAAGGAAGCCGTAAAATGCTTGCAACAATTTTGATTTCTCTTGCCCTTGCCGCTGTTGTGGCTGCCATAATAGTCAAGCTTGTAAGAGACAAAAAAGCGGGAAAATCCTCCTGCGGCTGTAATTGCAGCTGCTGTGCAATGCACGGCTCCTGCCATGAAGGTGACGGACACGATCGCGATCACCACGACCATAATCATCACAGTCACGATCATCATCATTAAAGAAGGGCGCAGGGGATTTGTCTCCTGCGCTCTTTGACAATAAAGCCGCGGCGGAAAGCAAATGTGCATATGCCGCACCGAAGGAAGTCTTTTTAATGGGATTTTTCGGTTCGCCCGAATTTATCGGAGAAATTTGCGTTTCTGCTCTTTGCATAACGTCGATAATTCTTCTGAAGCGTCATCTTAAATAGGTAAAATACCCGAAGGAGGAAAATTTTATGGTAGAAACAAAGCTTAGAATTGACGGAATGGCCTGCGGAATGTGCGAGAGCCACATAAACGATGCCATAAGAAACAATTTCGACGTGAAAAAGGTGAAATCCTCTCATAAAAAGGGTTTGACAATTGTAAAATCCGAACAGCCTCTTGATATGGAAAAGGTCAAAAAGGTCATTGCCGATACGGGATATACCTTTTTGGGCGAAGAATAAGAAACAGCCCGGCAATCAAACCGATTGCCGGGCTGTCTGTTGTTTGTGCTTACGGATAAATTTTGATTTCGCTTGTTTCCACCCAAGGAATAAAGTTGTCCTTGCCGCAGAAATTGTCGATAAACTCAAAACGAAGGAATTTAGCCTCGGCGGGAGCGTCGAGCTCGATGTCCTGCCATCCGAATTCCTTTTCAAGGTCGACGGATTTGACAAGCTTCCAGTCAACCGAATTGATGTCGTCATCCTTGCGGCGGAGCTTTAAGGGCTCGTCGGTGGCCGAAACATAAATGTTCAGGTGCTTTGCAAGCTCCTCGGGAACGCTTATGTCCACGCCGACATTTTTGTAGAGCCTGATTTTGCTCACCGTTTGAAGCTCGCCGAAGAAACTTAACACAACGTCGTTTTTAGGCTCGTCAAGACCCTCGACGCAGGCGCCGTATGTTCCGCCGTTGCGCTCGTGATCGTCGCTGATGACGTTGCAGACCCAAAATGTCGGGTCGGATTCGGTGACCGCCGCCCACTCGATTCGGGTGTAGTAGGAGCCGTCACGGCGCACTCCCATCGGCAGCATAATGTTTTCCATAAAAATGACCTCCTTAAAAGGTATATCTCATTTGAAGTATACCACTTTAAGGAGGATTTGTCAATGTCATCCAAAAAACATTTTAAAACAAACGCCTAATTGTAAAATATATCGAAATAATGCAGACTTAAAGGCTTCCCGCGATGTTTTCGAATTTGGTTTTGGCCGTGTTGATTTTTTGCTGTTCGGCTGCCGGAGTCATATACCAACCGCGGGAATGCATCTCTTCGAAAATGTCAAACTGAATATCATGTTCCTCCCGCAGAAGGGTCATGGCGTCCTCGCGGAGCTGTTTCCCCGCGCACTCGTTGGCAAAGGTGTTATAATTTTCGGTTACCTGCTTCTGACTTGAAAGAACGTCGGACAGCATTTCTTTTTCGGGCATAAAGGGTTTGTCGTTCATGGTTTTTCCTCCTTTAGTTAAGATAGGTCATAAGACGGTCGAAATGTTCCTTGTGCTTTGCCGCGATTTGTTCGCATTTGCCGCGTAAAGCAGGGTCGGTGCTGTTTTCGGCGACGGCGCGAAACTTTTTGACAAGCAGCGATTCGGAATTAAGCTGGTCCTCGAGAAAGGACAGCTCTTTTTCGGTTAAATTAGCCATTTTCATTACCTCTTTTCAAAAGTTCTGATTTTATTTTTGCCCAAAGCGCCGCCGATATTCACTCTTGATAAAGCTTCAATTTAATAGTATAATTAAATATAATTTAGGTTGAAAGGTATTTTATGTTAGAATTTAAAAAAATCGAAATGACCGACCGAGAGCTTCTCGAAGGCTATTTTAAAAAATTCGGATTTCCCGTTTCCGATAATTGTTTCGGCGGGCTATATATTTGGCAGACCGCATTTGAAAGCGAATTTGCCATTTTTGAAAACACGGTAATTCTCCGCGGAAGCGACGGCGGCAGGCATTTTTATCAATGCCCCATC
>URYV01000062.1 GCA_900552285.1 uncultured Oscillospiraceae bacterium | reverse complement strand
AAGAGAAAGAATATCCCCCGCGTTTTGCTCCCAGGAAACGTCATAATCTTCGAAAAATGTCGTCGCTCCCCTGTCGAGCTGGCGGCACTCATAATCTTTAAGCAGCGAAAGAGCACATTCGGGGTCGGTTTTCGAAAGCTCCTTTAAGGTATAGAAAAGCAGATATGACGAAAGTCCCTTCACCCCGCCGTCCTTTATGACCTTTGCGGCCTCATTGTCGGAAAGAAGGCCGGAGAGAGCCGCAACGGCCGCCGTCTGCTTTTGATTTTGGTGCTCGGGAGGAAGTTTTGCGAGAGCCTCGGCCTTTTCGCCGCAAAGAGCCGACAGCTCCTTATCACCGAGAGCGGAACACAGCTTTTGCCCCTTTGAAAGGGCGATTTTAAGCAGCGCCCGCACCCCGCTTTTTTCGGAAATCGGCTTTTGGTGGGTGGGCCAATCGAGAAAATAGCTTTCAAGGCAGTCGCCGCCGTCCTCCCCCACCTTGCCGCACAGCTGCTTCAAAAGGGACCTTGCGTATTCACCCTCGCTTTTGAGGAAATCAATATCCCCTGTGTAGAAATACCAGTCCCACACGATTATGAGCCACCAAAGGGAGTAGGATGCCATACCGTTCATGTAAAGGGGCAGCGGCGCCTGATCCCTTGCGAAATCGAGGCTTTTTGCTATTATATCAAGGGGGCCGAAAACCGAGCGGACGGTGAGCATTTCGGGGTGCATATCCCCAATCCACACAAGACGGTCGCGCTTTATGCCGTCCCACACCATGTGCTGAAGATTGAGGTGGCAGGTGTAGGCGGCGGTGTCGTATATTTTGTTGATTTTTTCGTCGCTGCAGCGAAAGGAGCCCTTATATTCAAGGTCTCGGTATATGAAAACGGCAAGGGCGGATTTAAGGGAAATGCCCGCGTCCTGCTCGCAAAGTTCGATTTTAACAAACCGAAAACCGGTCTGACCCCATTCCTGGTCGCTGTAGGACGGAAGGGGGATTTCAAAATCCCGCACCGAATGGTCGTTGCAGGCGCCCTTTTGACCGACGGCGGACATTGCCTCGGACAGCGATTCGCCGAAGGTCAGCCGCACGCGGGGATAGGCGGTTTTTTCCGAAACAAAATTAAGAAGTCTTATACCTCCGTGAATTTCCCGCCCGAAATCCAGCACCAAAAAGGCGTTTTCTCCCCCGTCGTTCGAAAGGGTACAAAGGTCGTTTTCATTAAGGCCGATTTGGAGGGGTTTTGCCCTTAAAAGGGCGTCGGTATTTTTCACGTTTCCGCCCGTTTTGACGATTTTTTCGGGCAGCAGAAATTTTCTCACCCTTTCGTCGGAGGCGACAAAGGGCATATTTTCCATAATACTCATAAAAACCTCATCTAACAAAAACCGCCGCGGAGAGAAAGACTGACCACGGCGGTTTTGTGTTTTAACTTAAATTATTTAAGCTCGGAGAAATACTTAATGGTACGGACCATCTGGCTGGTGTAGGAGTTCTCGTTATCATACCAAGAAACAACCTGAACCTGGGTGTTGCCGTCCTCCATGGGAGCAACCATGGTCTGGGTGGCATCGAAGATGGAGCCGTAGGTGGAGCCTACGATGTCGCTGGAAACGATTTCATCGGTGTTGTAGCCGAAGGACTCGGTGGAAGCGGCCTTCATGGCGTCGTTGATCTGCTCCTTGGTTACCTGACCCTTAACAACGGCAACGAGAATGGTGGTCGAGCCGGTGGGGGTGGGAACGCGCTGAGCAGAACCGATGAGCTTACCGTTGAGCTCGGGGATAACAAGGCCGATAGCCTTGGCGGCACCGGTGGAGTTGGGAACGATGTTCACGGCGCCTGCGCGGGAACGGCGGAGATCGCCTTTGCGCTGGGGACCGTCGAGGATCATCTGATCGCCGGTGTAGGCATGGATGGTGCTCATGATACCGCTCATGATGGGAGCGAGATCGTTAAGAGCCTTTGCCATGGGAGCGAGGCAGTTGGTGGTGCAGGAAGCGGCCGAAATAACGGTGTCCTCTGCCTTAAGGATCTTATGGTTAACATTGTAAACAACGGTGGGAAGATCGTTGCCTGCGGGGGCGGAAATAACAACCTTGCGTGCGCCCGCCTTGATATGAGCCGAAGCCTTTTCCTTGGAGGTGTAGAAACCGGTGCACTCGAGAACCACGTCTACGCCAAGCTCGCCCCAAGGGAGATTTTCGGCCTTGGGCTCTGCATAAATGGTGATCTCCTTACCGTCAACGGTGATGGAGCCGCCTGCAGCGCCTTCGTTTTCTTTGTAGCTTACGGTGTCGGCAAGGGCATATTTACCTTGCGAAGAATCGTATTTGAGAAGGTGAGCCAGCATTTTGGGGCTGGTGAGATCGTTGATGGCAACAACCTCATAACCTTCTGCACCGAACATCTGACGGAAAGCCAGACGGCCGATACGACCGAAACCGTTAATAGCAACTTTTACCATTTTAAATTCCTCCTAAAATGTTTTACACTTGTATTTTAATACCGAAGCGCGAAAAATGCAACCCCTTTGTTAAAATATTAACGGTTAATTTGCATTTTCTACGGAACTGACGGTATTTTTAACATCAAAGATACTTTTTTATAACCTCTACCACCTTATTTCCCACTTCCCTGACGCCGTATTTATTAAGATGCACGCGGTCGTCGGAAATATACTCGAAAACGTGGGGTTTCAAAAAGGAATAAAGGTCGTTTATTTCAACATCTTTGTCCGAAAGCCAATCGGTCATCGCCCTGTTGTATTCCGCAATGTCCTCCTGGCGGCGGTCGCCGTCATAAGGGGACGTGGGGGTGGAGGTGGCGAAAATAATTTTTGCTCCGGTGGCTTTCATGCGGGCATAGACCCGCTTCATGTCGGCAAGATAATCGTCAAGGGGGGTGAGAATGTGCTCCCCGTCATAGCGGAAAACGTCCCACAAACCGTTGTTCCAATGGATGATGTCGGGGTTGCCGAACTGCTCCACCCAGTGCCCGAATTCGCAAAGGGTGTATTTTGCAAAGCGGCTGTTTTCCTCGGGATAGACCACCTCGCACAGCCCCGACAGCTTCATATAAACCACGGGACAGTAGTTCATGCGGATGGAATCGCCCACAAGCATTACCCTTTTCAACGGTCATTCTCCTCTTTTCTCGATTTCGGCCATGATGTTTTCCACCGAAAAATCGGCGAAGGGGTCGTGCTCGGCAGCCTTTTCCTCCTGCGGCTGCTCGGGCGCCTTTTGCGCCGTCTTCGAAGGCTCGGCGGGGACTTGCGTTTCGCTTGAAACGGGGTTTGATTTTTGAGTTTCGAAAGCTTTACCCGAGGTCACGTCCTTAACGGGAATTCCGTAAATCTGGGTCTCCTCGGCGGGGAGAATTTTCCGATTTTCCGAAACCATGGGGACATATTCCGGCTCGGCGTCGGCCTCCTCCTCGTCAAAATCGGGGCCGATGCTGTCCTTGCCAGACATGGCAAAAAGAAGAACCATAACGAATATCCCGAAAAAGAGGTTGCAGTATCCCATGGAGGACGAATGACTGAGCAGCTCGGTGCGTCCGGTCAGCCCGAGGAAAATTCTCGGAACCGACGAAACCACCGAGAAAAAGGCGGCGCAAAGGCCGAAGGCAAAGAGCTTTCCCGTGCTCTTTTTAACGCCCACGCGGTAGTAAACATGGGCAAGGTAAAGCAGCGTCATCATAACCGAACACAAAGCGAAAATGTCGAGCACGTTTTCGGAAATGAGCGCCTTGCCGTTGAACTCGAGGGTATAGCGCACAAACAGGCGGAAAATCGACCACACCGAAATAAAGGCGTAAACAGCGGCCGAGGGGCCGTTTCCCCTGACGAAGCCTATTCCCTGAATAACAAAGCAAACCGCCGCAGCCGCGCCGAACAGGGCGAGAAGATAAATAATCGTCGTGTTCTCGGCCTTGCCGTAGAGGGTGATATAATCCAGCACGTCGCTCTTGATTTTAATGGCAATGTCGGCAAAAAGACCTATACCTGTCAGCACCGAGAAAATCCCAAGCAAAAGGCCGTTTTTGGGCGGGAGGTAAAGGGTCTTTCTGTCCTTTGCGAGGAAAGAAAACACAAAGGCGAGCAGGGCGGCGACGGCGACAAAGGCCATGCTTATATACATGACGTCCCCCGCCGACAGCCAAACCTCCTTACCCGTTGCCGAGTCCTTGGAAAGCAGCAGCGTCAAAAAGCTGTCGCCCGAGGAGGCCGAGTAGAAAAATCCGTTTTGGGGGTCGATACATTTGAGCATTTCGACAATGCGGAGCACGGCCGCAACGGGAATAAGGGCGGCGAAAATCGAGACAAGGGTTCTTCTTTTCATAAAAAAGGCTCCTTTTATCTATCGTTTATGGGAATATACTTTTCTTTTTCATAAACTGCGCGGTAGGCGGGACGGATGATTTTTCCGCCCGAGATGAATTCCTCCACTCTGTGAGCCGACCAACCGGCAATACGGGCGACGGCAAAAAGCGGGGTGAACAAATCGTCGGAAACGCCGAGGGTGCGGTAGACAAGGCCGGAATAAAGGTCGACGTTGGCGCACATGGGCTTGTCGACGCCCTTTTCCTTAAGGAAAATGCCGGGGGTGAGCCGCTCGACGGCGCGGAGCAGGTCGAAATCCTCGCCGAAGCCCTTTTCGTGGGCAAGCTTGTCGGCGTTGTCGCGGAGAATGGTGGCGCGGGGGTCGGAAATGGTGTAGATTGCGTGACCCATGCCGTAGATAAGCCCGCTCCTGTCCCCCGCCTCCTTGCGGATAAGCTTGGTCAAAAAGGCGGCTATCTCCTCGTCGTCCTTATAATCCTTGACGTTTTCCTTTATGTGGCTCAGCATCTCCATGGTCTTGATGTTGGCGCCGCCGTGGCGGGGACCCTTAAGCGAACCGATTGCGGCGGCAATGGCCGAATAGGTGTCGGTTCCCGAGCTTGACAGCACTCGGCAGGCAAAGGAGGAGTTGTTTCCGCCGCCGTGCTCGGCGTGGAGAATGAGGCAGGTGTCGAGCAGGCGTGCCTCCTCTGCGGTGAATTTTCTGTCGGCACGCATGGAGGACAGAATAAATTCGGAGGTGGAGTGAGACTTGTCGATGGGGTGGAAATACATGCTCTTGTGGTCATACTGACGTCTCTTGACCTGATAAGCATAGACCATAATGGTGGGGATTCGGGCGATGAGCTCGATGGACTGGCGTATTATGTTTGTTATGGAGGTGTTGTCGGGGTTCATGTCATAGGAATAAAGAGCCAGCACCGAGCGGGCAAGCTTGTTCATGACGTTGGGAGAGGGCGCCTTTATTATCATGTCCTCGGCAAAATATTCGGGCAGCTCTCTGCATTCGCCGAGGATTTCTCTGAATCCGTCAAGCTTTTCCCTTGTGGGCAGCTCGCCGAAAAGCAGCAGCCAGGCAACCTCCTCAAAGCCAAAATGGCCTGCGGCGGTGCAGCCCTCGATAATCTCGGCAACGTCGATTCCGCGATAGGTAAGCTTGCCCTTGTCGGGAATACGCGCCCCGTCGGAAAAATAATATCCGTGGACGTTGCATATGCGGGTCAGACCCGCCACAACGCCCGAGCCGTCGGCATTGCGAAGCCCTCTTTTGACGTCATAGGTCTTATAATCGTCGGGGCTTATATAGTTATTTTTCTTATACTCTTCACATAAATTTGAAAGTGAGCGCATTGAGATTTTTGATTCATACTGAGGCATAGATGTCCTCCCTTTCAATTGTGTTTGTTTTTGAATATTTATTTTACTACAAAAGGACTTTCAAGTCAATAAGGAGAGTACATGAAAAAGGCATATTTAATATTTTTTGCGGTATTTTTCGCCCTTATCGGCCTTATTCCCTCCATAAACCTAAAGGGCAAGGGACAAAAGGGCGGCGGCTTATCGGGACTTTCGGGAGAGGCTTCCTTTTCGGTTCTCTGCCCCGACGGAAATGTAAAAATATTATTGGCAAAGGAATATTTATTCGGTGTGCTTTGCGCCGAAATGTCCCCCGAAAGCCCGGATGAGGCCTTAAAGGCACAGGCCGTCGCCGCCTTTTCCTTTGCGAAATATAAGGCTTCCGAGCGCAGGAAAAACCCGCCCGCCGACCTTTGCGGCGCCGATTTATACGCCGATTCCTCCAAAGATCAGGGCTATATTCCAAAGGAGGAAGCCGTAAAAAAATGGGGTCAAAAGGCCGATGAATATACAAAAAAGCTAAACCGCGTTTTGGAGCAAACGGTTGGGGTATACCTTTCCTTTGAGGGCGAATGCGCCCTGACGCTCTATCACGGCATTTCGGCGGGGCGAACCGACTCGGCCGAAACGGTTTTCGGCACGGCTCTGCCCTATCTTGTGCCGGTGCAAAGCGCCTCCGACCTGCTCGAGCCCGACTACTGCACCGAAAGCACCGTCTCTTTTGAGGAATTTTTCAACCGTTTAAACGGCCTTTGCGGCGGTACCCTTGAATTTTCGGAGGATTTCTACGGCGGCAAGGACTGCTCCGACAGCGGAACGGTCAAAACCATGAACCTTTTTTCCCGTGACTTTTCGGGCAAGGAGATAAGAGAGGCCTTTAAGCTTCGGTCGGCAAATTTCGACATCGAGGTTGACGACGGCAAAACCGAGGTGAGATTTGTGGTTCGGGGCTACGGCCACCTTGTGGGCATGAGCCAGGCGGGGGCGGTGTCCATGGCAAAAAACGGCGACGATTTCAAGGAAATTTTGCTTCACTATTACCCCGGCTGTCAAATTGTCGGTTGACAAAATCGACGTTTTGCATTTTAATAAACATAGAAAATATCGGGAAGTGAAAAAATGGACGAAAAGGAAGCGGCGCTGCTTAAAAAGCGGCTTTGCGAGCTGGATAATCGGTCGCGGCAGGGCGGCTTTGCCCTCTATTCCGACTTTCTCGACCTCTACGGCCAGGATATTTTTTGGTCGATGAAATTACGGGACGCGCATCTTTTGGGCGGATATGACGGGGCCGAGCGCAAGGTGGCCTGCTTTTGCGGGGACAGCCCTCCCCTTTGCTTTGTGAAAATCGCTCCCAAAAACAAAAAATTTGCGGCCGCCATGTCTCATCGGGACATTCTCGGCTCCCTTATGGGGCTGGGACTTCGGCGGGAAACGCTCGGGGACATTATCGTCGGCGAAAAGGACGGGACGGTCGTTTGCCTTAAAAAGGTGGCGGATTTTATCGTCGAAAACCTCACAAGCGTCGGCAGGACGTCGGTGGTCTGTTCCCTTTTTGACGGAGAAGATTTTACGTCGGAAAGAGAGCCGGAGCAGAAAACGGTTTTCACCTCCTCCCTTCGCGCCGACGCCGTTATCGCCGCCGTTTACAGGCTGTCGAGGAGCGAGGCGGCGGGGCTTATTGCGGCGCAAAAGGTTTTTGTTTCGGGGCGCATGGTGACCTCCCCTTCAAAGGAAATACCCATAAACGAGCCGATTTCGGTTCGGGGCTTCGGGCGGTTCAAGCTTGTCGACGTTCGAAAGACCAAAAAGGACAGGCTGCGCTGCACGGCGGAAATTTAAAAATTTGCATAAAAAACAGGAGCGGACACGGGAAACCCCGAAATCCGCTCCTGTTTTTATTTTTGTCAGCCGCCGAAGTCCACGGCGCCCAGCTTCATCAAAATCGAAAGGAGAGCATATTCGTCAAAGGAGGAGGTCCACTCCTCATAATCTGTGGTATCTCCCTTTTCGGGAATTTCAAAGGGAGCTCCCTGGTCGTTTTCGATACCCTTTGCCGTGAATAAATCCATGCCCGCCACCGAAGCCGACATCTCGATTCCGTTGCCCTGAGCGGTGAGTTTGAAAGAAATGGTCTTAATAAGGCTTAAGGACGCACGGTCGACCGAACTGCCGAAAACCGAGGCAATGTCGGCCCCCGCAGAAAATGTCAGGCTGCCGTTAAAATCTCCGTCATTTACCGTAACATCCTCGAGGGCAATTGCCATGACTTCCTTGTTCTGTATATTCACAGAGAAGTTGCCGCTCGAACGGCCGCCGTTTACCGTGCCGTTTCCGAGCAGCGCAAAAATTTGCTCGCCGTCCGAATAGCCGGCAAATTCATAGCCCCAATTTGCTCCGTCGTTCGCCGCCATATATCTGACCGAGTCGCCGTCGGCGATGAACTCGGCTCCGCAGGCGTTTTTGCCGTCGGCGGTGTAGAGCTTAAAGGTGAATGCCTCGTCGTTTGACGGGTCGGAATCCTCAAGCTCGGCAATTGCCTTGTCGACGGCCGCGGCATAGTCGTCGTCGCTTGACACGATGTCAAAAAGCCTTGCTATTCTTTCGGCCTTGTCGTCGTTTTTGGCCTTTTCGAGGATTTTTACCGCGATGTCGGTTATTTCCTTTTCGGAAACAACAGCGGTCAGAACGGTGCAATCCCTTGTCACGCCGCCCACCGAAACCGACTCATTATCCTTTTCAACGTCGCTCATTCCGTCGACAAAAATGCCGTAATAATCGGTCAAAAGCTTTTCCACCGCGTCGGGGTCGGTGAAAACCGCCAAAAGCTCCTGTTCGGAAATTTCGGCCTTGTTTACCGGATCCGAATCGGCCGAGCTGTCGGGGTCGATCTCGAGAACCTTGCTTGAAAGCTCGGGAACCGAAACAAAGGTCTTTCCGCTCTTTTTATCGGCAATAACGTCGGCCGAAAGCATCGAATTAACCCCGTCGGTGAGGGCGGCCTTGAAATGAATTCCGTCGTCGCTTTGCACGGTGTTTGCCTTTATGCTCAGGTTTTCGGGAAGGCTGTAGCCCGATGACGAAAGGAGAGAATAAAAGCCGTCGCCGGGAACGATTTCCATGTTGACCGCATTGGTGCCGTCGGAAACGGAGGTGAGCTGCTTCACGGCCGAAGTGAAGGAGGTTATATAATTCGTACCGATGCCTTTATACGGTTTGCCGCCGCATTGCCGGC
>URYV01000061.1 GCA_900552285.1 uncultured Oscillospiraceae bacterium | reverse complement strand
GAGTAAAGTAAAAGTAGCTAGAGCGGTTGCGCAAGAAAGTGCCACAAGGTGTTTCTTTGGGTTAGTCCTTTTCGTAATCATGATAAATTCCCCTTCATCTTAAAATCTTTTCAGTCTAAAAACTGAAATAATGCAAAAATAACTTAATTACAATTGATTGATGACTTAAATCTCTGTAAGGTAGCCGTTTTCATCAATATGATAATTTTTTCCATCAATATTGGCATTACGATTACGCCACATTTGACCATTGTTTGGATCGAAGTAAAGCTTATGTCCCTTGTAGTCTACAATTTCTCCCTGAACTCTTATTGGGAGACCAGCTGCATCACGGAAGTAGTAGTATTCACCCCAAACTTGTTGAAGTCCAGTTACTGCAATACCGTCCTGCATCTCTTTTTCCTTCATTGCAGAAATCTTCTCATCACGCTCTAAACGCATGTTCTCAATAATAATAGTTGTAAGACTTCCGTAAGTAAGACCTCTCTGCATTGCCATACCCGGATCATTGGTATGTACATGTACTTTCACGATCTCATCATCTGCAACTACAACAATAGAATCAATAAGACGAACCTTGCCCAGTGCGCGTTCGGCACGGTGTTTGGCTACAAGGCGGGCAGTATGTTCGTCGCGATCTGTCTGTTCTTCTTCGCGTTCTCCACGATCCTGAGCTGGAACCTGTTCGGCAAGATCAACATGGTCTACCTCTTCGGCAAAAAGAGCGCCAACGTCTACACGCTGCTCGCGCTGATTCTCATCTTCCTCGGCACCACGATGTCCAACGACCTCGTCTGGGAGCTGAGCGACATGCTCAACCAGCTCATGGTCATCCCCAACGCCATCGCCCTGCTCGCCCTGACGAGCCACGTCGTCAAGCATTCCCACACGCCCGACCGCCTGTCCGGCCGGGAAAATGGCTGATATTCCCCAAAAAAGCGCAAAAGAGCGCGGCTTTTGATAAAAGCCGCGCTCTTTTTTCATGCTCCACCCGCATTTTTTAAGGTTTTGCGGCGTGATTCCTTTTCGGAATGGTATTCCATTTTCCATTCATTAAAAATATAAAAGTTCATCATCAATTTGCATAATATTTTTGATGAATCTTTGGCGGTTTTGAAGCCGCCGCTTCTCTTGACTTCTTCTTTACGGCATGTTACGCTTTTACTGCTGAAACAAACGAATATCTACCGATGACGCTTTCGGGATCTCGCAAACCGGAGGCCGAGGAAACTCTGGAGAACTCATTGAATTGAGTGCCGAAGGTGCAAGGCCATGGTGGTCGAATCTCTCAGGCAAAGGGACAGAGAAGCAGGACGTTTTTACGTCGTCGCACCGTTTCTCCTCCCCGCTCAACTGAATGCTACTTCCGGAGTTGCTGATTTTCGTATCGGCAACTTCTTTGTTTTTTAGGAGAGAGAGAGTTATGATTGAATCCATCGAAGCCGCACTGTTCCCAATTGTATGCAAGATCAATGAATATCTGAGCAACTACATCCTTGTGTTCCTGCTGCTCGGCATTGGTTTCTGGTACTCCATCAAGACCCGCTTCGTCCAGATCCGCTGCTTCAAGGAGGGCTGGAACAGCGTGTTCGGCAACCTGTCGCTGCGCGGCAAGAAGCATGACAGCGGTATGAGCTCCTTCCAGGCGCTCGCCACCGCCATTGCCGCTCAGGTCGGCACGGGCAACATCGTCGGCGCTTCCGGTGCCATCCTCACCGGCGGCCCCGGCGCCATCTTCTGGATGTGGCTGATCGCCTTCTTCGGCATGGCCACGATCTACGCGGAAGCGACGCTCGCCCAGGAGACCCGCATCGTCGAAAAGGACGGCAACGTCAAGGGCGGTCCTGTCTACTACATCACGACGGCCTTTAAGGGCGGCTTCGGCAAGTTCCTCGCCGGCTTCTTCGCCATCGCCATCACGCTGGCGCTCGGCTTCTTCGGCTGCATGGTGCAGTCCAACTCCATCGGCGAGACCTTCTCCAACGCCTTCAACGTGCCGACGTGGATCATCGGCGTGGTGCTCGTCGCCATCTGCGGCTTCATCTTCCTCGGCGGCGTGCAGCGCCTCGCCTCCGTGACCGAGAAGATCGTGCCCATCATGGCGGCTGTTTTCCTGGCCGGCGGACTGATCGTCCTCATCGCCCGCATCAAGTACGTCCCCGCGACCTTCGGCATGATCTTCCGGTATGCCTTCGCTCCGCAGGCCATCATCGGCGGCGGCTTCGGTGCGGCGCTGAAAATCGCGCTCTCCCAGGGCGCGAAGCGCGGCCTGTTCTCCAATGAGGCCGGTATGGGCTCCACGCCTCACGCCCACGCGCAGGCCAACGTCAAGAATCCCCACCAGCAGGGCGTCGTCGCCATGATCGGCGTGTTCATCGACACCTTCGTGGTCCTCACGCTCAACGCCCTCGTCATCATCTCCACCCTCTACACCGAGGGCGGCCCGCTCCATGGCTGCGGCGCGGCTGCGGCGCAGGACGTGCTCAAGAAGACCAACCTCGCCCAGACCGCCTTCGGCGTCGTCTTCGGCGAGAGCGCGGGCGCGATGTTCGTCGCGGTCTGCCTGTTCTTCTTCGCTTTCTCCACCATTCTCGGCTGGAACCTTTTCGGCAGAATAAACGTTCATTACCTCTTCGGCAAGAAATCCGACCTTATCTATTCTCTGCTTGCCATTGTTTTCATCTTCCTCGGCTCGGTACTCTCCAACGACCTTGTTTGGGAAATGACCGATATGTTCAACAATCTCATGGTAATTCCCAACGTCCTTGCCCTTGTGGTGCTTTCAAAGCTGGTCGTAAGTTCCTGCAAACTTAAAGAGCATAAACTTAAATAATCACATTCTTTGTCCTTTTCCCGCTCGGTTGCCGCCGAGCGGGTTTTTGTTTTATAAACATCTTGCCCGAGGGTGGAAAATGTTATATAATGAAAGAAAAATCAAAGGAGATTTTGCAATGTCTGTCATGGATAAGCTTAACAGCGCGCCTCTCTACGCCATATGCGGCGGAATCATCGCCTTTGTGGCGGTGGTCTGTGTGATTTTCATGGTCAGAGCCTACCGCCAGGGAAAGGCTCTCGGCATGGACACAACAAAAATGAAACGGGTCATCGTATCAAGCGCAACCTTCTCGGTGCTGCCGAGTATCGGCATACTTCTCGGAGTTATCGCCCTTGCGGGAAGTCTCGGAATCCCTTGGCCGTGGCTCCGCCTTTCGGTAATCGGTGCCCTCCACTATGAAACGCAGGTGGCTCAGGCGGCGGCCGAGCAAACGGGAATGTCGTCCCTTTCCTCCGCCGAAATGACCGCCTCGGGCTTTGCCACAATTGCCCTGCTCATGAGCGTGTGCATTATATGGGGTGCTGCTGTCGGTGCTGTTCAACAAAAAATACACCAAAAAGCTCGGCTCGGGCGGAAAAAGCGGCGGCCTCGCTGCGGGATTCGGCGACACGGCCATGACGGCCATGTTCATCGGCCTTGTCAGCGCATACATCGGAAGCTATATAGGCTCCTTTGTTTCGTCGGAAGGACTTTTCACCTTTAAGGGAAGCCTTATTCCCCTCATAGTCGTTGCCGTGTCGGCGGCGGTTATGGCGCTGTTTATCTTCCTGTCCAAAAAGGAAAAATTCGCCTGGGTGGAAAACTTCTCGGTAGCGGTCAGTATGCTCGTCGGCATGGCGGCGGCAGTTGTCGCGGGACTTGTTTAAGGAGGGCAAAATATGAACGGACAAAACAATTCAAGCTGGGAAAAATACAGCAGACAGACTCACATAATCGGCCGCACGGCAAGCATCGCCGCGCTTATAATGCTTGTGGGCGCTCCCTTTCTTATCGGAAAATATCTCGGCGCCATGCCCGACCTTTCGGCCACGGCAAAGGGCTTCTTTTCGGTAGGAATAATCTGGTTTGTAAGCAGCATTGCCGAATTTCTTATATACACCCCGATGCTCGGCTCGGGCGGCGGATACCTTGCATTCATAACAGGAAATCTCATAAACATGAAAATCCCCTGCGCCGTCAACGCAAGAGACATGGTGGGAGCGAAAACCGGCACCAAGGAAAACGAAATTATTTCCACCCTTTCCATCGCCACCTCGTCTCTCGTCACCATTTTGGTGCTTGCGGTGGGCGTGGCAATACTCACCCCGCTGAAACCGGTGCTTGAAAGCCCCGCTCTTCAGCCTGCTTTTGATAACGTTGTGCCGGCTCTTTTCGGCGCCATGGCATATAAGTACTATCGCAAGAACATAAAGGTGGCCGTTGCTCCCCTCGTTATCATGAGCCTGCTCTTTATTTTCCTCCCCTCCCTCACCTCCTCCACAAGCTTTATGATAATTCCCTCGGGCGCCATTGCAATCGGCATCGCCCTGCTCCTTTACAAAAGAGAAAGAAAGGATGAAGAGAATTGAAGCTTTTATGGATAATTCCGCTGTGCGTTTTGAGTCTAATCGCCCTGCTGCTTTTGATTGCCCTTGTTCACACGCTGCTCGGCAAAAAGAAGGTTTCTCTGTATGCCCCGAATGAAGACGAGGAGGAATCGCTCCGCCTTGCGAAAAAGCTGTCGGAAATGGTCAAATATGACACCACTTCCCACGCGGGCGTGGATGAACGGGAAAAATTTCTCGGCTTTCACGAGGTTTTAAAAAACCTTTTTCCCCTTGTTCACGAGCGCCTTGAAAAGACCGAAATCGACGGCAATCTGCTCTTTTTCTGGAAAGGAAAAAGCGACAAAAAGCCCATTCTTCTCATGAGCCATCAGGACGTTGTTCCCGCCGAAGGAAAATGGGAGCACGAGCCCTTTTCGGGAGACATAGAAAACGGAAAGGTTTTCGGCAGAGGCACGGCCGACACAAAATGCTCGGTCATGGCCTTTTTCGAGGCTGTCGAGCAGCTGCTGGGCGAAGAATACACCCCTCCCGTCGACGTCTATCTTGCCTCCTCCTGCACCGAGGAATGGGCGGGAGACGGCGCTCCGAAAATCGTGGACGAGCTTAAAAGACGCGGCGTCGAGCTGTTCCTTGTTTGCGACGAGGGTGGAGCCATAATTTCCGAGCCAATCGGCGGTATTCACGGTAATTTCGCCATGGTGGGAATTTTCGAAAAGGGCAAGGCCGACGTTAAATTCACGGCAAAAAGCACCGGCGGCCACGCAAGCGCCCCCACAAAGGACACTCCCGTCGCCCGCCTCGCCGCTTTTGTAAACGAGGTTGAAACAAAGCATCCTTTCAAATCGAAAATGTCCCCCGAGGTTTCCTCCATGTTCAAGGCCCTTGCGCCCTATGCCCCCTTCGGGCTGAGATTTCTTTTCGGAAACCTTTGGCTTTTCAAACCCCTTTTAACCGCTCTCATGCCCTCCATAAGCGCCCAAGCCGGCGCCATGCTCAAAACCACCATTGCCTTTACAATGCAATCGGGCTCGGAAGCCTATAACGTCATTCCCCAGGAGGCAACTCTCGGCGCCAACATGAGATTTATACCCCACCAGGGCGAAAAGGAAAGCCTTGAAATAATCGAAAGCCTTGCAAAAAAGCACGGTCTTGAGACGCAGGTCGTCCACTCCAACGATTTCACAAAGCCCGTCGACATAAACGGCGAAGCCTATAAAACCGTTGAAAAGGTCATTTCCGAAACCTTCCCCGGGCTGCCCTGCTCGCCCTATGTTATGACCGGCGCCACCGACGCTCAATTTTATCAGCCGGTGTGCAAAAACTGCCTCCGCTTTTCGCCCATAGTTTTCGGTCCGGAGCAGATGAAGGGTATGCACGGACTTAACGAATGTGTGGAAATAAACTGCCTTCCCGGAGCCGTCAGATTTTATAAAAACCTCATAAAAGCGCAGGAGCGCAATTAACGGCACAAAAGTAAAATGACCCGAGCGGCTTGCTCGGGTCATTCTTTTTATATATTACAGTTCCACGGGGAATTTTTCGATTTTTCTCACCGATCTTTGGAGAACGAGCAGAGCGTCGGTAACGGTAACGCCGTCCTTGCCGTCAACGTCGGCCCAAAGGATCTGTTCATCGCTAAAGTCCACCTTTCCCACGGCCGCCTGAAGGGTCAGCAGCGCGTCGGTAACGGTGACAGAACCGTCCTCGTCAATGTCACCGTAGTGAATTTCGTCGGCAATGTCTGCCGAAATCATAACGCTGCCCTCGGGCATGGTGAAGGAATAAACTCCGTTTTCTTCGGTAAAATCGACCTGTTCGCCGTGGCTTGTAACCTTGACATTTTCGGCCGAACCGGCGATTTTAAAGGTGACGGTGTCACCCACAAGGGCATAATCATCCGAAAGCTTGATCTTATCCGAATTTTCGCAGGTGGGATCGGCATAGACCTCTCTGAGCACGCCGTCCCAGCCCAGCTTTTCCTTGATAACCTTTATAACCTGGTCGGCAGAAGCCTTGTGCACCTGCATTGAGGGGTGCCCCGAGCCGCCCTGCTGATCGTAATATTTAAGATCGACATAAACAAAGTTCTCGTCTCCGGTGGCGGCATAGGCGTCGGCTGCGGCTTTGGAGCAATCCCTGAAATCGCCGGTGTTGAGCGAAAAAGCATAAATAATCAGCGCGTCGGGATTTGCAAGGCGAACCTGCCCGAGGAATTTCTTCATGACCTCGGCAAAATGCTCCCTTGTTTGGTCGGTTTTGGGCTTTGTCCACACGTCGTTGTCGCCCATGTTGACTATGACGACGTCATTGTCGGCCTCGGTGAAATCATAAAGCCGCGAACGGTCGGGATTCGGGGTGTTTTGGGGATTGTAGACGTCGAACTCCGCATAGCTTCCGTCCTCGTTCTGAACCGGTCTGCCCGCACCGTCCACAAGGGCGGTGTTCCAATAGTCGGTAAAGAAATAGGTGTTGGTATAAAACTCGGGGGTTCCCACATTCGGCTGAGGAACGGCCTCGGTGTATGCTCCGCAGCGGGCGGTTATGGTATACTCGGCGCCGAAAGCGTCGGCAATAAAGCTTGAATAGGAAACGGTGGCATCCTGGGTTTCGGGCTTATAATTGGTTCTTATGGCCATGTTGCCGTAGCCCGTAATGTTGGAATCTCCGATGACCTCAATGCGGCGGGTCGATTTCTTTTGAGGAGTGAGAAAACGTCCGTCGGTTCTTATGTCGGTCATGACAATTTCCTTGTTAAGGCAAACCTCGTTTCTTCTGAGCACGGTTACTGTGTGAATGCCCTCGGGAAGATTTTCGGCAAGAACATATTCCTTTTTGGCATCGATAAGCTGATGGGGGCAGCGGGAATTATAATCCTCAAGCGACTGCTCCATATATCTTGTACCCTCTCGGTCGGTGGGGTCGAAATCACATTCAAAGTCATACATATTGCGGTCGTTGTCCACATAGATGTTGACGTAGGAGCGATTGGTGGGGCTGCCGTATTCGCCGGGGCGGCCGGTCAGCGTGTAAAAATCGGCCGAAAGACTCGTGCCGTAAAAACGGACGGTAAAACCGCTTGCCGAGTAGGTTATGTGCAGTTCGTCGTTTTCATAGAAGGTTCTGCCGTGGGTGGTGAGAATGTCGTCAAACTTGCCCTCCTTGGAACTGAGCGACATGAAATTTTCAAGACTTTCGCAAAGAGCGTCGGCGTCGCGCTGGGTTTTTACGTCGTTTTTCGCTCTGTCGAGGAATTTATAAAAGGCGGTTTTCTCGGATGCGGTCAGGTTGGCGGGGTCAAAGGCCTCTGCCTTTGCGACGGCGGCGTCGAGAGCCGTGCGGTCGGAAAGCCGTTCGGTTTTGGCAAAGCTTAAATCGTCAAGCTTGATTTTAACCTTGTCGGACGCCTTTATCACAAACTCGATTCTGTTGACCTCGTCCACCGAAGCTATAACAAGATTAAGGTTCATGACCACCTTGTTCCAGCCGTTTTGCACATTAAGGAAAGGCGACTTTGCGGTTTTGTATTTTTTTATGTCGTTTTTATAAATCAGAACCTTACATTCCTCCGAAAGCTTGGAGGCGTCGTCCACATAGAACCAAAATTCGAAATACTTTTCGTTTTTGACTCCGCCGGGGCAGGAAATATCGGTGAAATTCGCACCGATGGTCATGTCGCTTCCCTCAAAGGAATAGCAGCCCTCGCCCTCCATAAAATCGGTTTTATCGAGACCTCTTGCGGTTCCCGTCTGATCCCAGTCGGAAAAATATCCGTCGCATGGCTCAATCGAACGGGTGGAAATGTCCTCCTCGGCCGAGGCCGAAAAGACCGGCAGGCTTAAGGCAAGCGCCGCCGAAAGAATTATACAAAGCAATTTTTTCATAAAATCATCATCCTATATAAAATTACTGCCAAAATATTTTATCATAAAACACATATTTATAAAAGGGCACGATTACACAAAAAGTCCCCCTGAAATTTGTCTAAACCGACAGAAAAGCCTCCCTGTTTTTGCGGGCGGCCCTTAATCAGAACGACACAACAAGCTGCATCTTGAATTTTTCCTGTCCGAATACAGCGTGGGGAATGTCTTTCGGCATTATGAGGGTTTCGCCCTCGTTCAAAATAAACTCCTCGCCGCCGACGGTGAACTTTCCCGTTCCCTCAAGAACGACCATGGCGTCGCCGCCCGCCGCATGGGTGGAGATTTCCTCGCCCTTGTCAAAGGAGAAAATCGTCATGCTGACCTTTTCGTTCTGCACAAGAGTCTTGCTTATAACCTGACCGGGCATATAGTCCACAAGCTCTTTAAGCTGCAGTTTTTTCTGTTTTTTGATATTTTTATACATAAAAATCTGCCTTTCGGTTGCCTAATTTCACAGATATTATACCACACACCCGCTGAAATTACAAATCTTTCTTTTGATTTCCGCTTTGTCAATTGCTTGTTCGGAAATTCATATTCACTTTTTTAATGTTTAAAAGTATAATAAACAAAAAAGGAGGATTGAAATGAAAAGTACGACAACCGCAAAAAAAATCATATGTATGCTGCTTTGCCTTTTGATTGCGGCGGCAATGCCTGTTTACGGCTCGGCCGATGTTCCCGCAAACGGCGAGGTGCC
>URYV01000060.1 GCA_900552285.1 uncultured Oscillospiraceae bacterium | reverse complement strand
CGGATTTAACATTGCCGTGGGCTGGTCGGGACAATGGATTGCCGAATTCGAAAAGACGAATGACGGCGTCAACGTTGCTTTCGGGCAGAAACGGTGCAATCTTTATTTAAAGCCCGGCGAGGTTTTCCGCACCCCGAGGGTAAACATCGAAAGCTATGTCGGGGATGAGGACCATGCCCGTAACATATGGAGAAGATTTTACATAAAACACATTCTGCCCAAAGACAGAGACGGCAGCCCCCTTCACCCCAAGCTTTGCCTTCATCTTTTTGCCGAGGGCGGTAAACCGGAGTTTTCCGGCGCCACCGAGCAGGGTCAGCTTAAGGCTCTGCACACCTATCTCGACAAAGGCCTTCGTCCCGACATATGGTGGCTTGACGCCGGCTGGTATCCCTGCGACTATCATTGGGACCACACCGGCACATGGGAGGCAAATCCCGTCAACTGGCCGAACGGCATTGAGGTGCTCGGAGAAGAATGTGAAAAGCAGGGAATTGATTTTCTGCTGTGGTTTGAACCCGAACGGGTGCGCCCGGGGACATGGCTTGAAACAAATCGCCCCGAATGGCTGCTCAAAAACGGCAATCCCGACGACGCCAACCGCCTGCTCGACCTTTCGAACAAGGACGCCCTCGACTGGCTTATAAACCATGTGGACGGCCTTATAAAGAAATTCAAGGTGAAAATCTACCGTCAGGACTTCAATTTCGACCCCATGCCCTGTTGGAAAAACAACGAAACCGAGGACAGGCTCGGTGCTCTCGAAAACTTCCACATTCAAGGGTACTACCGTTATTGGGATGAGCTTATAAACCGCAATCCCGGCCTTTGGATGGACTCCTGTGCCTCGGGCGGACGGAGAAACGATCCCGAAACCATGCGCAGGGGCGTTCCCCTTCACTACACCGACGTGGGCTACGGCGACCATGCCATAAAGCAAAAGCAGCACAGATATATGTTCGAGTGGATTCCCTATTTCCGCGCCCACAACCGCAGCTGGGACGTAAACGGCGAAATGGTTTGGTTTTCCGACGATCCCTTTTACAATTTCCGCGTGGACGATTTCTGCTATCAGCTTGCCTGTGCGCCGGCGCTGACCGACATAATTGTTTTCGACGCCGATGACAGCAGCTTTGAAATCGCAAGGAGAAATCATCCCATTTGGCGCAGAGCGGCCGAATTCATGACAAATTCCGACTATTATCCTCTGACCGAGCCCCGCTTTAATCTTGAGGACTTTTACGCCATGGAGTTTTACAATCCCGACACCAAGAAGGGATTTTTCCAGGTCCTCTCCAACATCAAGGTCAAGGAACCGTCGTTTACTGCAAAGCTCACCCTTGACGGCTCGATAGACTATAAGGTGGAAAATTCGGCCACGGGAGAGACAAGAATAATAAGCGGAAGCGACCTTGAAAAGGGTATTGAAATTTTCTTAAAGCCCCGAACGGGCATAATTTTCTTTTTTGAGCCTGCGGAAAACTAAAAAACTCTTGACAAAACGGGACAAAGATTATATAATGATTTTTGCCTATTTGGCAGGGCTGTGTTTGTTCAAAGCCCGCTTTAAAGGTCTTTGAAGGGAGGAAATGCGATGTTGCTGGATCTTTCCGGCGTCTTTGCCGGGAGCGAGTCTCTACCATTCGAGTATGAAATGGATCTTTCCGATCTTGAATTCTCGGGATACTCGTCCCTTAAAAAGCCGGTTAAGATAAAGGGTGCGGCCAAAAACCGCGCGGGCGTCGTGTTTATCGAACTTGTTGCCGAGTATGTGATCTCTGCCCCCTGTGACCGCTGCGCCGCCGACATCGAGCGTAAGGAATCGCTCCCACTCACCTATGTCGCGGTTCAGGAGCTGGAGGGAGAGGACACCGAGGATTTCGTCGTTGCGGAGGACTTTAAAATCGATCTCGACCCCCTTGTGAGGGACGACATCATTGTCCGCTATCCGTCAAAGTTTCTGTGCCGTCCCGATTGCAAGGGTCTTTGCCCGAGTTGCGGCAAAAACCTCAACGAAGGGGATTGCGGCTGTAAAAACGAAGCGACCGATCCGAGACTCGACGCGCTCAAAGCCTTTTTCGACTAAGTTTTTTAAAGATTATTTTTATAAAGGGAGGTGCCGGAAATGGCAGTGCCGGCAAGAAGAATTTCCAAAACAAGACGCGATAAGAGACGTTCCAACGTCTGGAAGCTTGACGCTCCTACTCTCGTAAAGTGCCCTCAGTGCGGCGAATACAAGCGCCCCCACAGAGTATGCCTTTCCTGCGGTCAGTATAACGGCCGTCAGGTTATCAAGGTAGACTGATTGCGTCAAAAAGTGCAGTTATGCGGGTGTATTTTATACGCCCGTTTTGCTGTGTAAAAATTTAAGCGGCGGTTTTCGGCAGGCAAACCGAAACCGCTTTTTCTTTTAAGGAGGTGTTACCTTGTCGGTTAAAATTTCTTCGGTCGAAAAACATTCTCCCGCCGACAGATGCGGAATAAAGAGCGGCGACGTGCTGCTTTCCATAAACGGGAATGAAATTGAGGATGTTCTCGACTTTCGGTTTTACATGACCGAAAAGAAACTTAACATAGTTCTCGACCGCGGCGGCGAGCGGATAGAAACGCTGCTTAAAAAGCGGGACGAATATGACGAAACCGGCATGGAATTTGACACCTATCTTATGGATAAGCAGCATTCCTGCAAAAACAAGTGCATTTTCTGTTTCATCGACCAGCTGCCCAAAGGTCTTCGGCCTTCGCTGTATTTTAAGGACGACGACTCCCGTCTTTCCTTCCTTTTCGGCAACTATATCACGCTGACCAATCTCACCGAGCATGAAATCGAGAGGGTCATCAAAATGCACATAAGCCCCGTCAACATCTCGGTTCACACCACCAATCCCGTTCTTCGGTGCCGAATGATGAAAAATCGCTTTGCCGGCGAGGCGCTGTCGGCTCTTTACCGTTTTGCACAGGCGGGAATAAAGCTCAACACCCAGCTTGTGCTCTGCCCCGGTTTTAACGACGGCAAGGAGCTTGAAAAAACTCTTGAGGATTTGGGTGCGCTCTATCCTTCGGTTCAAAGCATTTGCGCCGTGCCGGTGGGGCTGACGAAATACCGCGAGGGTCTTGAGCCTCTCGAGCCTTTTAATAAGGAAACCGCGGCGGCCGTTGTGGACACAATGGAGCATTTCGGCGACGAATTTTTGAAAAAGCACGGCACGCGGCTGTGCTTCCCTTCCGACGAGTTTTATCTCACCGCCGGGAGAGAAATTCACGACAGTTCGTTTTATGAAGATTTTTTACAGATCGAAAACGGCGTGGGAATGTGGGCATCCTTGCGGGACGATTATCTTGCCGCTCTTGAGGACGCCGAACCCGACGGCAAAAAGCGCAGTTTTTCCGTTGCCACGGCCGCTCTCGCCGCCCCTCTCATGGAATTTCTCATGAAAAAAACCGCCGAGAAATTTCCCGGGCTTGATTATAAAATATACACCATACGCAACGACTTTTTCGGCGAGCGAATTACCGTTGCGGGGCTGCTCACCGGGCGCGACATAATAAATCAGCTTAAAGGGCAGGATTTAAAGGGCAGGCTGCTGCTGCCTCCCGGCGTGCTGCGAAGCGAGGGGGATCTGTTTCTCGACGACACCCACATCGACGATTTGCAAAAGGCGGTGGGGGTTCCCGCCGGCTGCGTTCCCGGGGACGGATATGAGCTTTGCGACTATATTCTGTCGCTTTAAGCCACGCGCTTGAAAAAAATCGTGTTTTCCCGCCCCGTGCAGAATAAACAAGCAAAACAAAACCTCGGTTCAAACCCATGAACCGAGGTTTTTTCCGTTTAACGGCAAATTTTGTCGGCCTCAATCGTCAAAACCGTTGGGGTTGTTTTTCTGCCATCTCCAGCTGTCTTCGCACATCTGCTCTATGTTTCTCTTGGCCTCCCAGCCGAAAATCTCCTTGGCCTTGGTCGGGTCGGCATAGACCTCGTCAAGGTCGCCGGGACGGCGGGGGTCGATAACATAAGGAATTTCCACACCCGAAGCCTTCTCAAAGGCGGCGCGCAGCTCGAGCACGCTGACGCCCTTTCCCGTTCCGAGATTATATTCTCCGCAGCCCTCATGGGTCAGCAGATAGTCCAGCGCCTTGGCGTGACCCTCGGCCAAATCCATGACGTGAATATAATCACGCACACCGGTTCCGTCGGGAGTGTTGTAATCGTCGCCGAAAACGTGCAGCTTTTCCAGCTTTCCGATGGCCACCTGAGTAATATAGGGCATAAGGTTGTTGGGAATTCCCTTGGGATTTTCGCCGATGGTTCCGCTTTCGTGGGCGCCGATGGGATTGAAATAGCGAAGCAGCGCCAGCGACCAGGTGTTATCGGCCTTGTAAAGGTCACGGAGCATCTCCTCGATAAAGAGCTTGGTGCGGCCGTAGGGATTTGTGGCCCCGATGGGCATACCCTCCTTAAGCGGCATTATCTTGTTGGGTCCGTAAACGGTGGCCGACGAACTGAACACAAGCTTTTTGACGCCGTGATCTCTCATGCATTCAAGAAGCACAAGGGTGTTTATCAGATTGTTGTCGTAATACTCAAGCGGTTTCGACACCGATTCGCCCACCGCCTTAAGCCCCGCGAAATGTATGACGGCGTCGACTTTGTTTTGCTCAAAGATTTTGTCCATGGCCGCGCGGTCGCGAACGTCGTCTTTATAAAATTTTATGGGTTTTCCGGTTATCTTTTCCACCCGCGGAAGGGATTTTTCGCTGGAATTGTCCAGATTGTCCACAACAATAACGTCATATCCCGCCTGCTGAAGGGCAATGCAGGTGTGGCTGCCGATAAATCCGGCGCCGCCGGTAATGAGAATGGTTGCCATAAAGTTTCCTCCTATCTTTCGGACGAATAAAGCGCCTCGACGGCCTTAAACGTCATGTAAAGGTCAAGCTTGGATATTACCTCAAAGGGGGCGTGCATGGAAAGCACGGGAACGCCGAGGTCGATAACGTCGACATTGAGCTCGGCAACATATTTGGCCACCGTTCCGCCGCCGCCGAAGTCGACTTTGCCCAGCTCTCCGGTCTGCCACACGACGTTTTTACCGTCCATAATACGGGAAATTTCTCCCACAAATTCCGCGCCTGCGTCGGAGGTGGAGGACTTTCCGCCCGCACCGGTGTATTTTGTCAGCACGGCGCCGTAGTTAACATAGCTTGCGTTATTGCGCTCGAAGGGCTCGGCAAAGGTGGGGTCAAAGGCGGCATTAACGTCGGCCGACAGGCAGCGGCTGTTTGACAGCACCCATCTGCCCTTGCTGCCCATGTTTTCGGCAATGTCCTCGATAAAATATTTCATATAGGCCGAATGAAGGCCGGTGTTTCCGTCGGAGCCGATTTCCTCCTTGTCGGTGAGCACGGCGACGGCGGTTCTTTTGGGAGCCTTGCAGCCGATTATCGCCTCAAGCACGGGATAGGCACAGCAGCGGTCGTCGTGGCCGTAGGCGCCGATAAGCGAACGGTCGAAGCCGATGTCAACCGGCTTTGCGGCGGGAACGGCCTCAAGCTCGGCGGTGACAAAGTCCTTGTCGGTTATGCCGTATTTCTCGTTGAGAATGTTTATTATATTAAGCTTGACCCGCTCGGATTCGGGGTCGCTGTTAAAGGGACGGCTGCCAAGCAGAATGTTAAGCTCCTCTCCCTTTATGCCCTCCGAAAGAGGTCTTTTGGACTGCTCTCTGCCGAGGTGGGGAAGCAGATCGGTCACCACAAACTGCGGATCGCCTTCGTTTTCGCCGATGTTGATTTCCACCTTTTCGCCGTCGGCACGCACAATAACGCCGTGGAGAGACAGCGGCACCGTCGACCACTGATATTTCTTTATTCCGCCGTAATAATGGGTTTTAAAAAGGGCAAGCTCGCCGTCCTCATAAAGAGGATGCTGCTTTAAATCGAGACGGGGGGAGTCGATGTGGGCGGCCGCAATGTCGACGCCCTTTTCGATGTCCTCGCTGCCGATAACAGCGGCCATGACGGCCTTGCCGCGGTTGTTGACATATATTCTGTCGCCCGCCTTAAGAGGTTTTTTTGGGTCGAATGCCTCAAACCCTGCGGCAACAAGCGCCTTTTCGGCAAAGGAAGTAACCTCCCTTTCGGTTTTACAAAGGGTCATAAAATCCATATAGCCCTTTGCAAAGTCAAATATTTTCTGCTCGTCCTGCTTTTCAATCCTGTCCCAGCCGTTTTTGGCAGAGGGCATGAGCTGTTCTTTTTTTTGCGCTGCTTTGGTTTTTTCCATAAAGATCACCTTTCATAAAATCCCGAGACGGGGAGAATTATATAAATTTCATCCGTTCTTCGGCAGAGCGGATAAGGTAAAGCAAATCGGAATATTTTTCCTTATATTTTTCGGCAAACTGAAGGCTTGAAAGCCGCATTGCGTCGGGGTCGGCAATGGGAGGAAAGCCCGCCGTCTGGCCGTTTACGGCACAGCTTATGCTGACCTCGGAGACCTGCATGGCGGCGTCGGCCATGGCTCTGTATGTGTGGTGGGAGACTTCGAAAACCGTCGCCTCTCCTTCCCTGCTTTCGCACATGACCCGCAAAATTCGGTATATGGCAAGCATGAGAAAATCCCAAACTTCCTTTTGAAACTCGTCGCTTCCCGAATTTTCGATAAGGTCAAAGATAATTTCAAGAGAATTCGAAAGAGCCTGCTTTTCGGGCAGAACTTCGGGCTCGGGCTGTTTCTCGGGCAGCTCGTTTTTACCGAGAAGAATGTCGCAGGGCACCTCGTAGAATTCGGAAGCCTTTAAAAGAAAATCAAGACCGCATTCCCTCACGCCCTTTTCATAATGGGAAAGGAGCGCCTGGGAAACGCCCAGCTCGGCCGCGGCCTGTTTTTGGGTAATTCCCTTGCGATGACGCAGCTCGGTTATAGTTTGAGCAAATTTGTTTTTCATATTCCTACGCCGACCTTCAAAGATTTTTCTTGAATTTATACACCCTGTATATTATAATACCCTTGAAGACATTTGTAAAGAGGGATATTTAATTGAAAACATATAAAATTCATCTCATTCGCCACGGCCTTGAAAAGCCCGAGGGAGTCATCAGATATGTGGGAAAGACCGATTTGCCGCTCACCGCAAGGGGAAAAGAGCAGATAAAGGAGCTTGACGGGCAGGGAATTTATCCTTATGCCGAACGACTTTTTTCAAGCCCTCTTAAACGCTGCGTAGAAACTCTTGAAATCATCTATCCGAACAAGGAGATAACCGCCGTTCCCGAGCTTTGCGAATGCGACTTCGGGGAATTTGAAAACAAAACGGCCGAGGAGCTTAAAGGAAATCCCGCCTTTGCCCGCTGGCTTTCGGGAGAGTGCCCTCCCGGCGGAGAGACCACCGACGCCTTTGTCAAGCGCTCGGTGGTGGCCTTTGCCAAAACGGTGGAGGACATCATGAAGGAGGGTGTGACCGATTGCGCCTTTTGTCTCCACGGAGGAAACATTATGGCAATTCTGTCGGTCTGCGGGCTGCCCGAGCTGCCATTTAACGAATGGGTATGCGCTCCCGGACGGGGCTATACCCTGAGAATTACCCCGTCAATTTGGATGAGGGGCTATAAGGCCGAAGTCCTCGGAGAAATTTAAACCATAAAAAGCACAACAGCCGCCACCTTCCGTGACGGCTGTTTTTATTTAATTTTTCGAGCGGTAAACAAATTAAAGAACTTTTGTTCCGTCCACAGTCACACTGAGATGTGCGGCATCCATGCTGTTTTTGTTTGCCCACAACTTGGATCCGGTGTTTTTACCGTCGGCAAATCCGTTGACAGTCGCTCTATTTACGGTCAGCGTATATGTGGCATTATAATCGTTACCGATTTCAATGGCAGCCTTGCCTGCGGCGCCGTTGTTTCGGTCGTTGAATTCGCAGTTGTTGACAGCAAGATTGGTGGGACTGCTCTCGGTTGCACGTCCGTAAAGCAAAATTGCCTTACCGTTCGTGTTGAATGTACAGCCGTCAAATTTTACGTCGGTACCGCCCCATGTCCAAATTGAATATTGATTTTCCATGGTGTTATCGAAAGTGCAATTTATAAATTCCGCCTCACCGTAAAGGGTAAGCTTTCCTTTTATGGTGCAGTTTTTATAAACCAATCTGTCACACACAACGCCGTCGAAATTGCCCGTTCCCGCCTGTATAGTGAGATTTTCAAAGGTAAAGGAAGAACCGCGCTGATAATTAAGCTCACCGCCCTCGGCACTAACGGCATTTGTGATAACATCAACCGTCTGAGTGCCGTTGCCGACAAAAGTGATGTCACGGGATTTACTGCTCTCGTTTGCAATTCCGTTGTCAAGAGCAATTGTCTTTTGCGAAGGAAGTGAAATTGCAACCTTTTTGCCGGCTGCATCTGTAATAGCCTTATTTACATCCTCTTGGCTGTTTGCAAAAACCGGGTATGCGGCATCCTTATCATATTCGTGGCCGTAGCTGTCGTTTTCGACGGTGTCCTGAGTTGCAACAACGGTGACCGAAATGCCGTCAATCGACTTGTTCATATAGTCGTTTCCGGCGGTCTCCTGCATATGACCCTTTATGACAAACTCATTTGCGGCGCCCGCGGCAAGGTGCTGCTCCGTTCCGAGGGCAACGTCGCCTATGGCCCAGTCGATAGCCGTGTTTAACATGGCGTCGCCCTTTATTCCGGTGATCTGCACCTTATATTTAAGGGCAAGATTGCCGCCGTTTGTCACGCGAAGGGCAGGAAGCTCGTATGTACAGCCCGGTTCCCAAAGAATGGGCGCATAGGTGCCGTCGTCCTTTTGCGGGGGTATTTGGCCGTTGACGAGAAATTGCAGAAGCTTGCCTTCGGCCGACTCCCAAACTATTTGCCCGTCGGTTTTTCCGGCGGCATACTCGAGGGTCACGTCCAAGTTGCCCGACTGAATTTTGCTGACCGAGGTGCTTGCCGTGTCGGTGAACCATGCAAAGGTGGTGCCGATAAGCAAAGCTACG
>URYV01000059.1 GCA_900552285.1 uncultured Oscillospiraceae bacterium | reverse complement strand
CGTAGCCTTCGGGCTCGCCGCTGCACACGCAGTACGGGCGGCCGGAAATGTCGACCACGGCCTTGGCCAGCGCCTCGAGGTTTACGGCAACGGTGGGGTCGCCCTTAAGGGTCTTTCCTGTGGTGGGGTTCTGCTGATGGCCCGTCATGCCGGTAATGCTGTTGTCGAGAATGATGACGGTGGAAATACCTTTGTTGTATGCTATGTTTATAAGGCCGGTGACGCCCGAGTGAATAAAGGTGGAGTCACCGATGACGGCCACCGAGTTCTTTGCGGTTTTGTCGTCGTTTGCCTTGTTGAATCCGTGAAGTGAGGAAACACTTGCACCCATGCAGACGCAGGTGTCGACCTGCCCGAGGGGATTGAGGGCGCCGAGGGTGTAGCAGCCGATGTCGCCGCTGACATATACCTTAAGCTTTTTAAGGGCATAGTAAAGCCCTCTGTGGGGACATCCGGGGCAGAGCACGGGAGGACGGACGGGAATGTCGGAGGACAGCGAAAGGCTTTCGTTCTTTTGACCGAGTATTGCCTCTTTGACAATGCTTTGGGAATATTCGCCGCAAAGCGAGAAAATGTCCTTGCCCGTGACCTCGAGGCCGAGCATCTTACATTTTTCCTCAATGACAGGCTCGAGCTCCTCGACCACATAAAGCTTTTTAACCTTTTTTGCAAAGTCGAGAATGAGACTGTCGGGCAGGGGATTGGTAAGACCGAGCTTTAAAACGCTTGCCTTTTCCCCGAGAGCCTCTTTAACATACTGATAGGAAATTCCCGAGGTGATAACGCCGATGTCGGTGCTCGCCATTTCCACGCGGTTAAACGGGCAGTCGCTGCCGTATTCCGACAGCTCCTTCATGCGCTTTTCCACAAAAACATGACGTCCCTTTGCCATGGCGGGCATCATGACGTTTTTCTGAATGTTTTTAACATAGGGCTTTTGCTCGGGAACGCTGCGTTCGCAAAGCTCAACGCGGCTTCTCGAGTGGGCCACCCTTGTGGTCAGACGGAGAATTACCGGAGTGTCGAATTTTTCCGAAAGCTCAAAGGCATATTTTACGAAATCGCGGCACTCCTCCGAATCGGAAGGCTCAACCACCGGAACCTTGGCGGCAATGGCGTGGCGGCGGGTGTCCTGCTCGTTTTGGGAGCTGAACATACCGGGGTCGTCGGCCACACCCACAACAAGACCGCCGTTAACGCCTATGTATGAGGCGGTGTAGAGAGGGTCGGCGGCAACGTTGAGACCCACGTGCTTCATGGCGCAAAAGGCACGCTGCCCCGCAAAGGAGGCGCCGATGGCCACCTCGCAGGCAACCTTTTCGTTGGGCGCCCATTCGGTGTATATTTCGCCATATTTTGCCGCTTCCTCGGTGATTTCGGTGCTGGGAGTGCCGGGATAGCTTGAAACAAGCTTACATCCCGCCTCGAAAAGGCCGCGGGCCACCGCACCGTTTCCGATGAGAAGTTCTTTCATAGTATCAATCCTTTTAAAGAGAATTTTTCGACTTTATTTTACTCTTTTTTGCCCCGCAAGTCAACCACGCGGACGGCTTTTCCCTGAAATCTTTCTATGGTTTTGGGCTGGACAAGGGAAACCTTTGCGTCAAGTCCGAGCACCGATTTTAAATTGCTCTTGATTTTGTTGTGAAGCTTTTCAAGACCCGAATAGCTTTCGAGAATTCTGCCGTCGGTGAGCTCAACTCTGACCTCCAGCGTGTCGGCAAAGCCCTCGCGCCTGACGACAAGCTGATAGTGGGGGCTGACCTCTTCCATGCCCACAAGCACGCTTTCGACCTGAGAGGGGAATACGTTTACGCCGCGGATTTTAAGCATATCGTCGCTTCTGCCTTTGACCTTGGCCATTCGCGCGGTGGTTCGGCCGCATTTGCAGGGCTCGTATGTAATTTCCGAAATATCCTTGGTGCGGTAGCGCAGCAGCGGAATTCCCTCCTTTATGAGGGTGGTGACGACGATTTCGCCCGTTTGTCCCTCGCCGATGGGCTCAAGAGTGTCGCGGTCGATGACCTCGAAAAGGAACATATCCTCGTTGATGTGCTGGCCGACACGCTCGCGGCATTCGCCCGAAAGACCGGGACCCATAAGCTCCGACATTCCGTAGTTGTCGGTGACGAACATTCCCCAGTTCTTTTCGATTTGATCCCGCATTTCGGGAGTGCAGCCCTCGCTGCCCAAAAGACCGAGGGAAAGGTGATAGTCGCTCATGGGGAATTCAAGCTCCTTTGCCGATTCCGAAAGATAGAGCGCATAGGAGGGGGTGGCCACAAGTGCGGTGGTGCCGAAATCCCGCATGAACATGAGCTGCTTTTGGGTGTTGCCCGACGATGTGGGAACAACCGAGGCGCCGATTTTTTCAAGGCCGTAGTGCAGTCCGAGGGCGCCTGTGAACATTCCGTAGCCGAAGCATATCTGTACAATGTCGTCGGATGTTGCTCCTGCGGCGGTGACTATTCTTGCAATGGCCTCGGCCCAGTTTGCAATGTCGTTTTTGGTATATCCGACGACGGTGGGCTTGCCGGTGGTGCCGGAGGAGGCGTGAATTCGCACAATATCCCTCTGCGGCACGGCAAAAAGACCGAAGGGATAGTTGTCCCTAAGGTCGGTTTTGGTGGTGTATGGAATATAGCGTATGTCGTCAAGACATTTGATTTTGTCTCCCGTTATGCCAAGCGGGGTCAAACGGTCGTGATAAAATTTAACATTGTTTATGCAATAGTCAACCGTCCATTTAAGCCGCTCAAGCTGCAGAGCCTCAATATCGGCTCTTTTCATGGTTTCGATTTTTTTGTTCCAGATTGCTGACATTTGTCTTACCTCCGAATTTATGCGGGAATTTCGTTGTCGTGAGAGCGGTCGACCTTTCCGTTATAGAAATAGTCGGCGTTGCATTTTTCAAGATTTTTCGGCGTCGCAAAGCTGACTGCGAGGCACACGATTATTGACACCGCCATGGCGATGCAGGCGAAAAGCGGGCCTTTCGAGGCGAGATCGGACACGGTTTTAAGCGCCCCCTCGGCCGATTTGGGATTTCCCGCGGCGAGCATTACGCATTTCGAAAATGCGGGAACAATTGCGATGAAAAAGCCCGACAGAATTGCCGCCCATGCGCCCTTGCGGTTGATTTTTTTACAGTAGAGGGCGAGAATGTAGGGAGCTATAAATGAGCCGGAAATTATGCCCCAGGAATAGCTCATCATATCGAGAATGGGAGTGTCGGTGTTTGCCACCACAAAGGAGCAGACCACAAACAAAAAGCAGACCGCTTTAATGAGCATTTTAAGATTTTTGTCGGACATATCTTTTTTGAATTTTTCCTTGACTATGTCCATGGAGAGTATGGAGCCGGCTGTGAGGGAAATGGAGGAAAGTGTGGAAACCGACGCCGAAATCAGCAGCACAAGTATGACGCCGAGAAGCACCGAGGGAAGCGAGGCGATTTTAAGCATGTTGGGGACGATATAGTCCTGACCGCCCTCGGGCATGGCCGAAAAGAATCTGTGTGCAAGGCTGCCGATAAAATATCCGCCGCCCGAAACGAGCAGGGCGAAAAATGTGGAAATTACGATGCCTTTTTTAGCCTGGGAGTCGTCCTTTATTCCGAAATATTTCTGCACCATCTGCGGCAGTCCCCAGGTTCCGAAGCTTGTCATGAGCACGGTGGCCATGAGAGACACCCATTGAGAGGCCGAAAGAGAGGGCAGACCGCCGTTTTGCGCATATTCGGCAATGCCCTTTACGCCGCCCACCGTGTCGCAGCGAATAACAAAGAAAATCATGAGCGCCACGCCGAACATCATTATGATACCCTGAACAAAATCGGCTCTCACCTGTGCCATGTATCCGCCGAAAACGAGAAGCAGGGCGGCAACTACGGCTATTATTATCATACAGGTCATTTCGGGAATGTCAAGCACCACCTTGCATACGCTTGCAAGCCCTTTGTAAACCGAGGCCGAATAGGGAATGAGGAATATAAACATAACGACCGACGCAAAGGTTCTCATGGCCTTGGAATTGTATCTCAGCTCAAAAAACTGAGGCATCGATTTTATTTTAAGCCGATAGGAAACGTCTCTTGTTCTGCGGGCAAGCAGCTTCCATGCGAGGTAGGAACCGAACACGGCGTTGCCGAGTCCCGCAAGCACGCCGTAAAGCCCGAAGTTCCAACCCGTTGCGCCGGCATAGCCCACAAACATGACGGCCGAAAAATATGCCGTGCCGTAGCTCAGCGCCGAAAGCCACGCGCCTGCGTTTCGCCCGCCGACTGTGAGGTCGGAGGCGCGGGTTATCTTTTTTGAAGAGACCACCGACACCGCCGCCATAAGAATTATGTAGGCGATAATTGTGATGATTATTACGGTATGTTCGTTCATTGACTTCACCTTTTCGGTTTATTACTTTGACAGCTAAAAGCTTTAAAGCTTTTGCACGTTAAAGCAATAAACATCATACACCAACCGCAAATTTAAGTCAAGAATTTTTGTGAAAACGGACGAGAAAAATTTTGGAATAAAAGAAGGACCGCTGCCGATAACGACAGCGGTCCGATTGTTGAAAATTCAGAGTTTTTCTTCCATGGGGAATTTTTCGATTTTCTGAACACTCTTCTGAAGAACGAGAAGCGCGTCGGTGACCGAAATTTCACCGTCTCCGTTAACGTCGGCCGCAAGTCTCTGATTGTCGTCAAAGGTGACCTTGCCGACGCTTGCCTGAAGAACCTGAAGTGCGTCGGTGACCGTGACGGTTCCGTCGCCGTCAATGTCGCCGTAAACAACCGTAACTTCCTTTTTGTCGGCGTGGAGCATAACGGCTCCGTCGGGCATGACAAAGGAATAATTTCCGTTGCCGTCGGAGGTGAATTCCACATCCTTGCCGTAGGAGGTTATCTTGACGGTGTCGGGCTCGGCATTTTCGGGAAGGGTGAAGGTGACGATTTTGCCGGGCTCGGCATAGCTTTCGGAGGGAACAATGTTAACCTCGTCCACGGTGGGGTCGGTGTAGACCTCGCGAACGGCGGAATTCCATCCGGTGACCTCTTTGATTTTTGCGATTATCTGCTGTGCGGCATCATAGTGGATTTTGTTGTAGGGATGTCCCGAGCTTGAGAAGGTACCGGCAACGGGAGCAACGAAATAAACATGGGTGTCGCCCTGGGCTCTGATGTTGTTGACGGCAGCCTCCTGAACGGGACGCCAGTCATAATAGCCGCTTATCGAGAAGGAAACGATTATTTCTGCCTTGGGATTGACGGCGCGAACCTGCTTTATGAATTTCTCCATATAGCTTGTGAAGAATTCGGTGTTGCTGCCCTGAGCACCGTTGCGTCCGTCATGGTCATTGTCGCCGATGTGAATTACGACCACGTCGTTGTCCCACGACTCGAAATCATAAAGCTTATCCTCGGTGACATAGTTGAATCGGCCGGGGTCCTCCTGATTTATGTTGCTTCCCGGTCCGTTCCATGCGCCCGAGGGGGAGGCGTCGCCGTTGTTCCAATAGTCGGTGTAGAGATATGTGTTATACATAAATCCTTCGGTGCAATTGTCGGCGATGCCGGGGGTGAGGGTGATACCGCTGCGTGCGGTGAGGGCATAGTCGGCGCCGAGACCGTTTGCGATGTATCCCGCAAATGTTACGGTGCCGTCCTGGGTGGTGTAGGAATATCCGCCTCCTGCAAGGTTGGCAAAGCCGGTCATGTTGGAGTCGCCGATGACCTCGATTTTACGGGTGGATCTTGCGGGAGGGTCGAGAAGCTGTCCGTCGGTGGAAAGGGAGGTGAGAACGGCGCGGCTTGTATAGGAAACCTCTCCGCGCTTGAGTACGGTTACGGTGTGAATTCCTTCTTCAAGTCCCTCTGCAAGAACATACTCGCCGGGAGCCTCGGAGGGCTGAATGTGGGGGCAGATGTTGTTATAATCCTCGAGAGCCTTTCTTGCGCCGGCCTCGGTGGTGACGGTGTGGTCATACTCATAGGTGGTGGTGTCGCGGTCGACATAGATGTTGAGAATGGCGCTGTCTCCGCCCGCGGTTCTCATTTGAGCCTTAAGCTCGGTGCCGTAGAATCTCACCGAAAAGCCGGTGGAGGAGTAGGACATATAGAGCTCGTCTCCGACATAGTAGGCTCTGCCGTGGGTGGTGATGACGTCGTCAAGAGCGCCCTTTTCCACAATGCCGTTTATGTCGGCGGCGATCGCGTCGGCGTCACGCTGGGTGACGGGGGCCTCGGCACGGGAAAGAAGGTCGGCAAGATGAGTTTTCTGAGCCTCGCTCAAATATCTTTGGTCGGCAGCCTTTGCGGCGGCGACGGCAGCCTCGAGCTCGGCGGTGTTTTCAACCTTGGTTACGGGTGTGAAGGCAATGTCGTCTATCATAAATTTCTGCGCCTTTCCGTCGGTGACAAGATTTATTTCCATGGTGTCTATTCCGTCAAATTTGGAAGAAACAAAGGAAAGGGAAATAGTGACCTTGTTCCAGCCGTTTTCAAGCTTTGCAACGGGGAGCTTGAGAGTGCTGTTGGAGCCGTTGCGTGTGAGCACGACGGTGCTGTCGGCGGAGAGAGCCGAAACGTCCTCGCAGTAGAGCCACATTTCAAGGTTCTTTTTGCCCTTAACGCCGCCCTCGACGGCGAGATTAACGTTTTCCGAAACGAGCTTTACATCTGCTCCGGAAACCTCAAGGCAGGCGCTGCCTTGCTTTTTGTCGGTTGTGTTGATGCTTTTTTCGGCGTTTGAAGTCCAAACATCGAAGTCCATGCTGTCGATTGTCTGAGACGCCTCTTCATTTTCCTGAGCGGCGAATCCCGGAACCGTAAACAGGCTTAGGATAAGAGCCGCGGTGAGAAAAAATGACAACAGTTTTTTCATAAATTTGCCTCTTTCTTGTGGAATGATACAATTATACAACAACGCCAAAAAAAAGTAAATAGAAAAATGCAATTTAGTGCTTGATTATATGTAAAGTTATTGTATAATTAAAGTGATAGGAAGGAACTGATTTATGCGCAGAATATTCGACATACATTGTCATGTCTATCCCGAAAAGATTGCGAGCAAGGCCTCTGCGGCTATCGGGAAGTTTTATGACATCGACATGAACTTTGACGGCAGCTTTAAAAGCCTTAAAAATGATTTGGCAAAGACCGAAACCGCCGTCGCCGCAATTCACTCGGCCGCCACGACTCCGAGTCAGGTCTCGGCCATAAACAAATTTATTTCGGAGTGCGTCAAATCCGAGCCGGACAGGTTTATCGGGTTCGGAACTCTTCACCCCCTGTGCGACGACATAGAGAGTCATGTTGAGGAAATGCTCTCGCTCGGACTTCGCGGCATTAAAATCCACCCCGATTTTCAGAAATTCAATCTCGATTCCCCCGAGGCCTTCGCCATGTTTGAAACGGTGGGGGACAGGCTGCCCTTTCTCATCCACATGGGGGACAGCAGATACACTTTTTCCGCCCCCGCAAGGCTCAAGGCCGTTATGAAGCGTTTTCCGAATGTCAGGGTTATAGGCGCTCATCTCGGCGGCTGGACGGTTTGGGACGAAGCGGTAAGGCAGCTTTGCGACATTGACAATCTTTATGTCGACTGCTCGTCGTCACTTTTTGCCATGAGTCCCGAGAGGGCGGCCGAAATTATAAACATCTACACACCCGACAGGGTTTTTTACGGAACCGATTATCCCATGTGGGACCCGGCCGAGGAAATAAAGCGCTTTGACGCCCTTCCTCTCGACGACTCGGCAAAGCAAAAAATCCTGTGGGACAATGCCGAAAAATATTTTGATTTGAAGGTATAAAAAAGGAGCCTTTCGGCTCCCGCGGGTCAGACCCTTGTTTCAATGAATTTGACGTTGCCGGAAATTTCAACCTTTCCGATACTCGCCGGCAGGAAAATGCTGTCGCCGGTTTTAAGCTTTAATGTTTCGCCGCCGGCGCAAATACCGCCCTCTCCGTCGATTACGAGTATCGCCGAGAAGGACTCGCCGTCAACCTCGATTTCGGCAGGGCCGCAAAGCAGCTTTGAATTGAAATATTTGCAGTCGGCAAGGACGTTTTCTCCGCCGAAGTCGACCGGACTTGCGGGTTCGGTTTTTGTGACGTCGAGAGCTTTTTCGATGTGGAGCTGTCTCGGTTTTCCGTCGGCTCCGAGTCTGCCGTAGTCATATACGCGGTAGGTGCAGTTGGAATTCTGCTGAATTTCGGCAATGAGCATTCCCTTTCCGATGGCGTGAATGGTGCCCGAAGGAATGAAGAAGCAGTCGCCCTTTTTGACCTCCACCGAACGGAGAATGTCGGTGAGCGTGTTGTCCTTTATGCGCTTTTCAAATTCCTCTTTTGAGGTTTTTTCCTTAAAGCCGTAGAAAAGACGGGCGCCTTCTTCACAGTCCACAACATACCACATTTCGGTCTTGCCGTAGCTGTTCTCATATTTTCTTGCATATTCGTCGTCGGGATGAACCTGAACCGAAAGGTCCTTTTTTGCGTCGATAAGCTTTATGAGAACGGGAAAGAAGTCGAATTTTTTGCCCCTTTCTCCGAGGACATCCTTTCCGAGAGCGTCAATCGCCTCGGAAAGAGTTTTGCCCGAAAGCGGTCCGTTTGTCACCGTGCTTTGTCCGTCCTTGTGACAGGAAAGCACCCATGCCTCGGCCGCGGGGACGGTGGTGCAGTCGGGATAAAAATCGTGAAGCTTGGTTCCGCCCCAAAGATAATCCTTAAAAGCGGGGTAAAGTTTAAGCGGGTATATGTTCATAAAAACATCTCCAAAAAAATTTTAATTCAATTATATACAGAGCAAGGCCAAAAATCAACTTTTTTCTTGTAATATTATTCGCTCGGCAGTATATCGATAAAAGCAATACCTATATGCGAAAGCGGCAATTCACTTTCGCCCCTTTGTTTGTTAAAATAATAACGATAGGGAGGTGTCCTTTTGAAGGAAAACGATATATCCCGTGCCACTCTCGGGAGAATACCGATATATCTTGAACATCTGAAGGGTCTTTCAAGCTGCCCAGAGAACATTTCTTCAACGGCTATCGCGAGAGAACTCGGCTTCGGGGAGGTTCAGGTCAGAAAGGACTTGGGCGCGCTTTGCGGAAAAGGACGTCCCAAGGTCGGGTATAAAACCGAAACGCTTATAAAATGTCTCGAAGGGTATTTCGAAACCGAAAGGACAAAGGCCGTTCTTTTGGGCTGCGGTCATTTCGGCCGCGCGCTGCTTGATTTTTCCGGTTTTGACGATCTCGGTCTTGACATT
>URYV01000058.1 GCA_900552285.1 uncultured Oscillospiraceae bacterium | reverse complement strand
AAAGCGAAGCTGACCCGGGCGGTTCGACCGCTATCTTATCAACCGTTTGTCCCACAGAATTTATTATTTAAAGGAAAACGGAGTGTCCGAGTTTAAGGGCGGATATGACGCATATACCGAAAAATTCCGCATGGACAACCTTCCCGAAAAAGCCGAGAAAAAACAAACGGGAAGCGGTGGAGAGCAGTATAAAAAGCGCAAGGAAAGGGAATCGCTGCTCAGAAAGCTGAAAGGCGGCATTGCAAGGCTTGAAAAGGAATCGGAGGACATTGCCGAAGAAATTTCCCGCGTTCAGTCGGAAACTGAGACGTGCGGGTCGGATTATGAAAAAATTCTTGAGCTGACTTCCGCTCTCGATGCCCTTAAGGAACGGGAGGAAAGCACACTTGCCGTGTGGGAGGAGCAATGCGAAAGGCTTTCCGAGCTTGAAAATCAAGAGACGGCAGAATAGTTTATAGTAACACATTGCCGAAATCGTAATAAAATAAAGGTAGGAAGCAATTTCCGACTGTGATTTCGGGCGGTGGTAATTTTGAAAAAACGATCTAAACCGGGCTGCCAAATCGGCAGACTTGCCATAGCTTTCGGGGGCGGACTTATTATAGCCTTCATTCTTCCCGCCGAATGGATCGTCGCCATTCTCGCCGTTGTGCTTATCATATTCGGAATTTGCGGCTTTAAATAATTACGGAGGCGATTTTGTGCAGGTTGTAATTGTCAAAAGTCCGCGGTGCATGAGGGCTCTTCTTCGTCTTTTTTTCGGAATGAAAAAGCCGAGCGAATAACATATTTTTGAAACCCAAAGCCGTTTCCGCCGTGAGACGGCTTTGCTTTTTTCATCCGACTTTACTTTTGTCTTTTTTTGTGGTATAATAAAATGAAAAACAATAGTGTCTTTAAAACAAAGGAGATATAAAAATGGCGCTTAGGGTAATACTTAAAGAGGGCGACGAGCTTTTAAACAAGCACTGCCGCGAGGTGACCGATTTCGGCGAAAAGCTGCACACCCTTCTTGACGACATGGCGCAGACCATGTATGCGGCCGACGGAGTGGGTCTTGCGGCTCCCCAAGTGGGAATTTTAAGGCGTGTATGCATCGTTGACGTTGGTGACGGTCTTATCGAGCTTGTAAACCCTGTTATAGTTAAACAGAGCGGACTTCAGGAGTCGGAGGAGGGCTGCCTTTCCTGCCCGGGAAAGGTTGGCATAACCCACCGTCCCAACAAGGTTACCGTTGAATATTTTGACCGCAACGGGAAAAAGAAAAAAGTTTCCGGCAGCGAGCTTCTTGCAAAGGCTTTTTGCCATGAAATCGACCATTTGGACGGAATTCTTTATTCCGAGCACGTCGTTAAATGGGTCACCGATTAAGGAGGAACGGCTTTGAATATAGTGTTTATGGGGACTCCGGATTTTGCCGTGCCCTGCCTTGAGGCTCTTATAAATAAAGGCCACACCGTAAGCGCCGTTTTTGCTCAGCCCGACCGTCCCAAGGGCAGGGGACACAAGCTTTGTCCTCCTCCCGTCAAGGAATGTGCCGAAAAGCATAAAATTCCCGTGTTCCAGCCCGAAAGAATAAAAAACAATCCCGAGGTTTTAGAAACACTCCGTTCGCTAAACCCCGATATTGCGGTGGTTGTCGCCTACGGAAAGATATTGCCAAAGGAAATGCTTGAAATTCCGAAATTCGGGTGCATAAACGTTCATGCGTCGCTTTTGCCGAAATATCGCGGCAGCGCACCCATACAATGGGCGGTTTTAAACGGCGATAAGGTTACCGGCGTGACCACCATGCTTCTTGACGAGGGCATGGATACGGGCGATATTCTTCTCACCAAGGAATTTGAAATTCCCGAGGAAATGACCTCGGGCGAGCTTTTTGACGCTCTTTCGCCGCTCGGCGCCGAGCTTCTTACCGAAACCGTTGACGCTCTCGAAAGCGGGATGATTTTTCCGAAAAAGCAGGACGAAAACAAGGCTACCCATGCACCCATGCTTTCCAAGGAAATGGCCGAAATCGACTTTTCAAAGCCTGCGGAGCAAATAATAAATCTTATAAGAGGAATGAACCCTTGGCCGGTGGCCTTTACCGCCTTCGGCGACATGAAAATCAAGGTTTATTCGGCAAAAAAGGCAGGGAAATCCTCCGCTCCGGCGGGTGAGGTGCTTGCCGGCAAAAGTCTTGTCGTTTCCTGCGGGGATGGCGGCTCGGTGGAGCTTTGCGAGGTTCAGCTTGTGGGCTCGAGACGCATGACAAGCGAGGAAATGCTTCGCGGTCATAAAATTCCCGAGGGGTCTGTTCTCGGAACCAAGGAGGATTAAAATGGGATACGGATATTATTATTACGGTTATTATTTTCAATACCTTCTCTTTATGCTTCCCGCAATCATACTTGTGCTGTGGGCGCAGGGACTTGTTAAATCCCGATACAGAAAATATTCAAGAGTTAACACAACCTTTCGTGTGACCGGCAGGGAGGTTGCCGAAAGAATTCTTTGCGCTAACGGCATAAACGACGTGGGCATTGCGAGAATAAACGGACAAATGACTGACAATTTCAATCCCAAGGCAAAGACAATTTTTTTGAGCGAGGGAGTGTACGATTCCACTTCCATTGCCGCCGTGGGGATTGCAGCTCATGAGGCGGGTCACGCCGTTCAGCACGCAGTCGGATACTTTCCCATAAAGGTGAGAACCGCAATCGTGCCGGTATGCAATATCGGGGCGGGTTTCGGCCTTCCGCTGTGCGTTGTGGGCTGTATTTTTGCCTTTGAGCCCCTTGTTTATATCGGACTTGTGCTTTTCTCGCTTGCAACGGTTTTTCAGCTTGTGACTCTTCCCGTGGAATTTAATGCAAGCCGTCGCGCTCTTGAGTTTATCGGGTCTTCCGATCTTGTGACAAAAGAGGAATATACGGGTGCAAAAAAAATGCTCACCGCCGCGGCCATGACATATGTTGCCGCTCTTGCTCAAAGTATGCTTCAGCTTCTTTATTACATTATCAGATTTACCGGAAACGGAAGGCGTGACTGAACAGATGCAAAACCCGAGAAAGGTCGCTTTCAAGGCTCTTATGAAAATGGAAAGCGACGAGGGATATTCAAATATCGTTATTGATTCGGCGCTGTCCTCCTCCGATATGGAAAGGCGGGACAAGGGACTTTGTTCGGCGATTTTTTACGGTGTGCTTGAGAGAAAAATAACTCTCGACGGTATCATTTCAAAATATTCGAAAACACCGCTTAAAAAGCTTTCTCTCGGAGTTAAAACCGCTCTGAGAATGGGACTTTATCAGCTGCTTTTTATGGATAAAATTCCCGAAAGCGCAGCGGTCGACCAATCGGTCAGACTTGTCAAAAATTCGGCGGACTCAAGGTTTTCCGGCTTTGTCAACGGCGTGCTGCGAAATGCGGCAAGAGACGGCGAAAAGGCTCTTTATTGCGACGGAGACTATTATGATAAGTCGTCATTTAAATATTCGGTACCGAAGGAAATTTATCTGCGTCTCGAAAAGGCTTACGGAAGAGAAATTACCGATTTATATCTCGGCAGCTGCTTTGAAAGACCTCCGCTGACGGTCAGGGTAAACACCTGCAAAATTTCGACGGACGACCTTTCGCAAAGGCTTGAAAATTCGGGCGCAGAGGTCAGGAAAAACCCGCTTTGCGGCGACTGTCTCGACCTTTTTTCCACCGGTGCGTTGACCGAGCTTTCGGAATTTCGTGAGGGTCTTTTTCACGTCGAGGACGCGGCCTGCGCCCTTTGCTGCGAGGCTCTTGACGTTAGGGAGGGGCAAAGGATTTTCGACGCTTGCGCCGCCCCCGGAGGAAAAAGCTTCACCTTGGCTGAGCTGTCCCATGACAGGGCGCAAATTCTTTCGTCTGATTTATACGAACATAAAATAAAGCTTATAAGCGACGGTGCAAAACGGCTTGGACTTAATTCGGTCAAGGCGGTTAAAAACGACGCGTCGGTTTATGACGAAAACCTCGGAACTTTTGATCGAATTCTTTGCGACGTGCCATGTTCGGGACTCGGAATTATACGCAAAAAGCCCGAAATACGTTACAAAAGTGATACAAATATTGATGTTTTGCCCGAAATACAGTATAATATACTGAATTCATGTTCGAAATATCTTGAAAAGGGCGGAATTTTGGTCTATTCGACCTGCACATTGAACCCCGATGAAAACCATGGGGTCGTTGCACGTTTTCTTGATAATAATGCGGATTTTGAACCGGCGGAAATTTTCCCGGAAATTAAACGGAGCATTGACGAACCTCAAAACTGCCTGACGCTGATTACCGGCAAAAACCCCTGCGACGGATTTTTTATTTCCGCTTTGAGAAAGGTTAATAATGGATAAAATCGACATAAAGTCCATGTCCCTTGAGGAGCTTTCGGAAAGCTTTAAACGGGACGGGCTCAAGGCCTTTCGCGCCGCGCAGGTTTACGAATGGCTGACAAAGGGAGCCGAAAGCTTTGACGAGATGACCAATCTGTCGAAGGATTTGCGAAGCGCTCTTTTGGAGAAATACTTTGTTGCGGCTCTTAAAATCAGAAAAAAATACGTCTCAAAAATCGACGGAACCGTCAAATATCTTTTTGAGCTTTCCGACGGGCGCCTTATCGAATCGGTTGTGATGAAGTATAAACACGGATTTTCGCAATGCCTTTCCACCCAGGCCGGCTGCCGAATGAACTGCAGCTTTTGCGCCACGGGGAAGGGCGGACTTGAAAGAAATCTTCTTCCGTCGGAAATTTTGTCGCAAATCACGGCCGCTCAAAAGGACCTTTCAATCAGAATTTCCAACATCGTGCTCATGGGAATGGGCGAACCGCTGGATAATTTCGACAACACGGTAAAATTTCTGAGGCTTGTTATGTCAGAAAAAGGGCTTAACATCGGCGCAAGGCACATTTCTCTTTCCACCTGCGGCCTTGTGGACAGAATATACGACCTTATGGAGCTTGATATGCAGATAACCCTTTCAATATCGCTCCATTGCCCGCTCGACTCGGTCAGAAGTTCGCTCATGCCCATAAACAAAAAGTGGAATGTGGACAGCCTTATGAAGGCCTGCCGCGAGTACACAAACAAAACGGGACGGCGGATTTCTTTTGAATATATTATAATAGACGGCGTCAACAATACCGACGAGTGTCTTTTTGAACTTAAAAGGCTGCTTTCGGGCATGATTGCCCATGTCAACCTTATTCCTGCCAACCCCGTGAAGGGGAGCAACAGCAAGGGGACGAGAAGGGCGGCGGAGGAGTTTCGGGATCGGCTTCTTAAAAACGGTATCAACGCCACGGTCAGAAGGACTCTCGGGGCCGATATTGAGGCCTCCTGCGGTCAGCTTAAAGGAAAAGAAAAACAATGATTTTATTACATGACGAAGGGTGTGATGAAAAATTGAATTTTGCGGGAAAAAGCGATAAGGGACTTGTTCGCAGAACAAATCAGGATTGCTTTGCCGTCGAACGTCTTTCGGACGACGCGGTGTTTGCCGTGGTCTGCGACGGAATGGGCGGTGCCAACGGAGGAAACGTTGCGTCGGAGCTTGCGGTCGAGACATTTTGCGAAAAGGTTAAGGGCGCATGGAGAAGCGGAATGCCGCAGCGGTCGGTGTATAATCTTCTTAAGTCGTCGGCAACGGCCGCCAACATAACGGTTTTTGACAAGGCAAAATCCGATGACGCACTTTCCGGAATGGGAACGACCGTTGTTGCCGCGACGGTTTGCGGCGGAATGGCATATATAATTCATGCCGGGGACAGCCGTGCATACAAATTCGGCAAGGACGGACTTGTTCAAATAACAAGGGATCACTCGGTCGTGCAGGCCATGGTGGAAAGCGGAAAGCTCACCAAGGAGGCGGCAAGAGTCCATCCCCGTAAAAATGTAATCACGAGAGCTCTCGGCGTGGACGAAAATCTTGATGTGGAATATGCCGAGGTTGAAATTGACGAAGGCGAAGGACTGCTTCTTTGCAGCGACGGACTGACAAACTTCGTCTCGGACGAACAAATTGCGGAAATTATAGAAAAGACTCCCCTTTGCGACTGCCCGCAAAGCTTTGTGGAACTTGCCAACAAAAACGGCGGGGGAGACAACATCACGGCAGTCATGGTCTTGAACGAAAAAGGAGAAGAGCAAAATGGATAAATTTGTCGGAAAACGTCTTGACGGACGGTATGAAATAGAAGAAATCGTCGGCGTGGGCGGAATGTCCGTTGTATATAAGGCTCATGATGAAATCGACGACCGCACGGTTGCCGTTAAAATTCTCAAGGAAGAGCTCCTACAAAACGAAGAGTTCCGCCGCCGTTTTAAAAATGAGTCAAAGGCAATCGCCGTTATGGATCACCCCAACATCGTCAAGGTATACGACGTCGGTTTCGGCGACCGCGTTCAGTATATTGTCGAGGAATATATCGACGGAATTACACTTAAAGAGTATATCGAACGTCAGGGGGTACTCCCTTGGAAGGACGCTCTTTACTTCACAACGCAGATTTTGCGCGCGCTTCAGCACGCCCACGACAAGGGTATTGTTCACAGGGACATTAAGCCGCAGAATATAATGCTTCTTCAGGACGGCACCATTAAGGTGACCGATTTCGGTATTGCGCGTTTTGCCCGCAGCGAGCAGCGCACGGTTACCGACAAGGCCATAGGCTCGGTTCATTATATAAGTCCCGAGCAGGCAAAGGGAGAGGCCACCGACGCGAAATCCGATCTTTATTCGGTGGGCGTTTTGCTTTACGAAATGCTGACAGGAAAGCTGCCATTCGACGCCGACAGCGCCGTTTCGGTTGCCATAATGCAGCTGCAAAACGAGCCCATAAAGCCCTCCACGCTCAATTCCGACATTCCCGAGGGACTTGAGGAAATAACCCTTCGGGCAATGCAGAAAAATCCCGCCGAAAGATACCAATCGGCCGCCGAAATGCTTGCCGACATTGATACCTTCAGAAAAAATCCTTCGGTTCAGTTTGATTATAAATATTTTGTGGATAACGAGCCGACCAAATATGTTTCCGACATAACTCCCACACCTATTCAGGAGAAAAAAGAGGAGCAGGATGTTTCGCTCGGCTCCAAAAAGAAAAAATCAAGAACGGTGCCCGTGCTTGTGGGCGTGGCAATCGCCTTTGTGGCGGCTCTTGCCATTGTTGTCGTGCTGCTTCTTAACCGAGCGAAAATCGACAAAACAGAAATTTCCTGTCCGAAATTTGTGGGTCAGGATTATAACTATGTTATCGAGCAGTATAAGGACCAATTTACCTTCACGGTCAAATCAAAGGATTACAGTTCTGACTATCCGGCGGGACAGATAATGAGCCAAACTCCCGACGCGGGAAAAATGGTCAAGAAAAACTCGGAAATTTTTGTGACGGTCAGTCTCGGCGGAAAGAAACAGGTTATGGAAGACTATGTCGGATATAAGCTTGACCGTGCCGAGAGCAACATGAACGCTTTGAAGCTTAAGTATGAGACCAAGGAAATTTACAGCGACACTCAGGCCGAAGGGTATGTTATAAGTACCGTTCCGTCGGCGGAAGAAGAGGTCGACAGCACGGTCACCGTCATTGTCTATGTCAGCAAGGGTCCCGTTCCAAGCTTCGTTATGGTGTCGAATTATGTCGGCATGACCGAGTCCGACGCCAAGCGGCTTGTGGAGGGCGACGGTCTTAAAATCGGCAGTGTGACCTACGGAGAAAGCAGCAAATATCCCAAGGGATATGTTATTTTTCAAAGCGTATCTTCCGGCTCCACGGTCAATAACGGCTCGGCGGTGGATCTTGTCATTTCAAGCGGAAACGCCGTTTCCATAAGCTATGACATTCCCGACGACGCCAACAAGAGCTTTAATATCACGGTCTTTTATGACGGAAAACAGATATACGATACGGGAAATCTTGACCCGACGACAATGGAAAGCAAGACCAAGTCGCTGTCCGTTTCCCAGGCTATGGGCAATTTTGACAGCGGAAAATACACCGTATATCTGAAATATAACGGATATGACTACGGGAAATACACCGTTGATTTTTCAAGCGGAAGCGCCACGGCCGAGGAGCATTTCACATTGCCGAAGGAGGCCTATTACAGCGCCGAAAACGATAAAAACAACGGAGACGGACAGCAGCAATGAGAGCCGTTATAGTAAAGGCAATTGCGGGATTTTATTATGCCAAGGCAGACGGTGAGGTTTATGAATGCAAGGCAAGAGGGGTGTTTCGCAAAAATGAGATCACGCCTCTTGTGGGCGACTTCGCCGAAATAGAAACGACGGAAAACGGCAAAGGCGTGATAAAAAGCATTGTCGACCGAAAGAATTTTCTCGAACGCCCGCCGGTTGCCAATGCCGACCGTCTTTGGATTGTCGTTTCCACCGTCGACCCGAGACCGAACACCCTTGTTATCGACAGAATCTGCGCCATAGCCGAGGACAGAGAAATCGAGCCAATTGTTGTGGTGAGTAAAACCGATCTTGCCGACCCTTCGGAAATCTTGGATATTTATAAAAAATCCGGAATCGAAACCTTTTTGGTGTGCTGTAAAAACGGCGAGGGCGTCGACAGCGTAAAAAAACGCCTTTGCGGAGGAATAAACGTTTTTACGGGAAATTCCGGCGTGGGCAAATCCTCTCTTCTTAATATTATCGACCCGCAGCTCGGACTTAAAACGGGGGAGATAAGCGAAAAGTACTCCGCATCGTGCTGCTCTTCAACGGGCAGACCAGCGACCTCGGTTTTTCACCGGGCGAGTGGTGCCAGGTATTCCTGCTGGGCCCGGAAGTGCCGCTGGCTGCGGCGAACCACCAGGGAGATGATCAGGAAGGACAGAGGCAGGGTGATCAGGCTGGTCAGGGTCATCCATCCGCTGATGGAGAACATCATCACAAGAACACCCAGCAGGGTGGTGATGGCGGTGATCATCTGGGTCAGACTCTGGTTCAGGGTGGTGGAGACGGTGTCCACATCGTTGGAGATCAGACTGAGGGTTTCGCCGTGGGTGGTCTTGTCATAAAAGGACAAGGGCAGGCGGTTCATCTTTTTGTTGATCTGATCCCGCAGCTGGTACGTCCCAGTCCGTGGTTTTCTTCGATGGAGGTCATTTTCCTCTTTATTTCCGGGGCGTCGGCATCCAGAAGGAAAAAGGCCTCCGGCCCTGTGTTTTCCCTGGATTCCTCAAAAGAGAGGAGGTCTCGGCTGGAAACGGCGGCCCGGATCTCCCGTAGACCTTCCTCGAAAGCCCAGACAGCCAAGGGAAAACACTTGATCTCTCCAGGGATATTTAAGGAAAAGCTGATGAGGCAGCGGGCACCGGGGGTGGCTAAAAGTGCTTTCTGCCGTTCAGCCCGGCGGCTCCGGGCGTCCAGGATCTCTTTCAGGGACGCCGGAGAGCCGCAGAAGATCTGATTTAATTTCA
>URYV01000057.1 GCA_900552285.1 uncultured Oscillospiraceae bacterium | reverse complement strand
ACGCGGTCGAAAACGGGCTGATGAACGGCACGGGCACGGGGAAGTTCTCTCCGGCTGCATCCACGACGCGCGGCATGGTCATGACCATCCTTGCACGCATGGCCGGGGCGGACACCAGCGGCACGCCGTGGTACGCAGCGGGCATGAACTGGGCGAAGGCGAACGGCGTCTCCGACGTAAGGTTGTCAATGAGGATTTGACCGACATTTTACCGAATATAAAGGCATCCACCCTTCTTATATACGGCGAAAACGACACAGCCACCCCCGTGTCCGACGCCAAAATAATAGAAAGCAAAATAAAGGACTCGGGTCTTTGCGTCATAAAGGGCGCGGGGCATTGGGCTTTTGTCGAAAAGCCGGGAGAGGTTCTTGCCATTATAAAAAGCTTTCTTGCGGTTTAATCCGCCTTTTAACGTAATTTAAGTCAAAAAACGAAAGGAAAGAGCTATGACGGTTTTTTCGTTTTTGTGCGCCGCGTTTGTTTCGGCCGCCGGGCTGCTCGGCTCGGTCTTGCCCCTTCAAATGCTTCAGCAGAATTCCTATGTTAATTCCCGATATGCCGATTGGCTTTCGGAAAGATTTTCCTTTAAAAATATATGCTTCAAGCTTTTGTTCGCCCTGCTTTTCACGGCGGCGACGCTTGTGAATGTAAAAACCGAACGGGCGGTGTCGACCGCTGTGGGGGTTTTGCTTTCGCTGCTTTGCCTCGGAGCGGCGGTGAAGGCCTTTTTGGGTTCAAGGTCGGTTCAGAAAAAGTCCATAAAGCCCCTTGTGTTCACCATGCGGGTAAAGCGGATGATGATAACCCACGGTGCTGTTTCGGCCGTTTTCTTCGGACTTTGCTTTGTAAAAAATATCGGGCTTTATATGTCCTTTGTCTGCTGCCTGCTGTTTTTGTGCAGAGAGCTTGTTGTTGCCCTTGTCAACATTATAAACAGGCCGATTGAGCGGGCGGTTTCCAACCATTATATAAACGACGCCAAGAAAATTCTCGGCTCGATTCCGAATCTTTTGACCGTCGGCGTCACCGGCTCCTACGGCAAAACCACCTCAAAGTTTATTTTGGCGCGTATTCTTTCGGAAAAATACACCGTCACGGTCACGCCCGAAAGCTTCAACACCCCCATGGGAATAGTCCGCACCGTCAGGGAGAAAATGACCCCCGGAACCGAAATATTTATTGCCGAAATGGGCGCCAAAAACGTCGGAGACATAAAGGAAATCTGCGATATTGTCCATCCCGACATGGGGCTTATAACCTCGGTCGGACCCCAGCATCTCAACACCTTCGGCAGCATTGAAAACATAATAAACACGAAATTCGAGCTTGCCGACGCCGTTTCGCAAAAGAACGGAAAAATGTTTTTAAACGGCGACAACGAATATATAAAGGAACGGGCAAAGGCCTATAATAACACCTGCCTTTACGGCACCGACGGCGGTCTTGACGTTTATGCCGAAAACGTTGTGTGCTCCTCCTCCGGGTCGAGTTTCGACATCGTTTTTCCCGACCGCAGAATTCCCGTTTCCACCCGCCTTCTCGGCTCCCACAACGTTCAGAATATCACGGGTGCCGCCGCCCTTGCAAGCGAGCTTTGCGTGGAGGACTCGGACATTCGCTTTGCGGTTTCTTCTCTTAAACCAACGCCTCACCGCCTTGAAATGAAATCCTTCATAAACGGAGCCGTTCTCATCGACGATGCCTATAATTCCAATCCCTCGGGCTGTCTTGAGGCGGTCAGGGTACTGTCTCATTTCGACGGCATGAAAAAAATTATCGTGACCCCCGGCCTTGTGGAGCTGGGCGAAAAGGAATACGAATGTAATTTCGCCCTCGGCGACGCGGCGGGAAAGGTGTGCGACGAGATATATCTCGTTGGAAAAATGCGCTCAAAACCCATGACCGACGCCCTTGAAAAACAGGGCTTTGACAAAAACAGAGTGTTTGTGGTTTCGTCCTTTAAGGAGGCCATGGCAAAGCTTGCGCCGACGCTTGACAAAAACTGCGCCGTGCTGCTTGAAAACGATCTTCCCGACAACTATTTGAAATAAAGAGGTTAGACTTATGAAAATGAATTTAGCTGTGTTTTTCGGCTGCGCCAGCGTCGAGCATGAAATTTCGGTCATCTCGGCGGTTCAGGCCATGGCCTCCATGGACGCCGAAAAATATAACGTCATTCCCGTTTATGTCTCAAAAAAAAGAGAGATGTTCACGGGGGAGGCCTTAAAGGACATCGAGGGATATAAAAATCTCTCAAAGCTGCTTGAAAGCTGCTCCCGCGTGACATTTTTAAGAGAAGGCGACGGGGTTAAAATGATTCCCGAAAAGAGGGGAGCCTTCAAGCTTAAAAACGCCGTCAACATAGATTTTGCCTTTCCGATAGTCCACGGGACAAACTGCGAGGACGGCACAATCGAGGGCTTTATCGAAACGCTGGGAATTCCTTATGCCGAGTGTAATGTCGTTTCCTCGGCGGTGGGAATGGACAAAATTCTCTTCAAGGACGTCTGCCGCTCAAAGGGCTTTCCCGTCATCGACGGTTTCGGCTTTACGGCGAGAAGCTTTTTCGAGGATAAAAACGCTCTGCTTGACAAAATCGAAAGAGAACTCGGCTATCCCGTTATAATAAAGCCGGCAAACCTCGGTTCCTCAATCGGAATTTCCAAGGCCTCCGACCGAACGGCTCTTGAGGAAAAGATAAATCTTGCCTGTTCCTTTGCCCCGAGAATACTTGCCGAAAAGGCCATTGTGAATCTTCGGGAAATAAACTGCTCGGTGCTGGGCGACGGCAATTCCTGCAAGGCGTCGGTGTGCGAGGAGCCGGTCATGAGCGACGAAATTCTCTCCTTTTCCGACAAATACGAGAGTCAGTCCTCCTCAAAGGGCATGGCAAGCCTTTCGCGAATCATTCCCGCGAAAATTCCCGACGAAAAGACCAAGGAAATTCAGGATATTTCCGAAAGACTTTTTAAATATCTCGATTGCTGCGGCGTTGTCAGAATTGATTTTATAATCGACGAGGGCGACGGCGGCAAGGTTTATATCAACGAAATCAACACGATTCCCGGTTCTCTGGCCTTCTACCTTTGGAAGGAAAGCGGAATTGAATATAAGGAACTTCTTGACCGCATGATTTCCCTCGGCCAAAAGAGGGACAGAGACCGTAAAAATCTCACCTTCACTTACGACACAAACATTCTTGAAAAGGGTGCTTTCGGCGCAAAGGGAGCAAAAAAGTAAGGAGCGAAGAAAATGTTCGGCGGAATTTCTTTTGAAAACACCATGCTCGTCACCCTGACGGGTATCGTAATCGTATTTTTGGTGCTGTTTTTGCTCATCATGATAATCACGCTGTTCGGAAAGGCTTTCGGCGGCGGAAAAAAGAGCAAAAGCGAGCCCGTCCCCGCAAAAAAGGAGGCCGTAAAGGCACAAGCCGGCCGCCCTTTTGAGCAAAGCCGCGAGGATGAGGACGAGCTTGTGGCGGTCATAACCGCGGCGGCGCTTTCGGCTCTTTCGGGCGACGGGAAAAAATATGCCGTGCGCTCGGTTCGTCCCGCAAAGAATTTCGGCGTCCGCTCTCCTTGGCAGGCGGCGGGACTCGCCGACAACATGAGACCCTTTTAGGAGGAATAAAAAATGGAGTTCAGTATAACGCTTTACGCGGCCTTCACGTCGCTGATGAGCATTTTTTCCACCTTCGGCGAGGCTCTTAAACAGCTCTATACCGAGTCGGGAATAGGAACCATGATAAACGATTTCGGCGGCGACGGGTGGAAAAACCTCGTTATGCTTGCCGTTGCCTGTGTGCTTATCTACCTTGCCATAGGCAGAGGGTTCGAGCCGCTGCTGCTGCTTCCCATTGCCTTCGGAATGCTGCTTGCAAACCTGCCTTTCTTTAATCCCGAAGAGGCGCTTTCGGTGCATTATCACGATTTGCCCGGCTTTGTGGAGCTTTTCAAGACGGGAAACGTCACCCTTATGGATTGTCTTTATCTCGGGGTCAAGGCGGGAATTTATCCGCCCCTGATTTTCCTCGGCGTCGGAGCCATGACCGATTTCGGCCCGCTGATTGCCAACCCCAAAAGCCTCATTCTCGGAGCCGCCGCCCAAATCGGTATTTTTGCCGCCTTTATCGGCGCCGCCATGCTCGGGTTCAACGCTCTTGAGGCCGGCTCGATCGGCATAATCGGAGGAGCCGACGGCCCCACCGCTATTTATGTCGCCTCGCGGCTTTTAAATGAAAATTCGAGTATTCAGGTAGGAACCATCGCCGTTGCGGCCTATTCCTATATGGCTCTCGTTCCCCTTATTCAGCCGCCCATAATGAGACTGCTCACCACCAAAAAGGAGCGCGCCGTCGTTATGGAACAGCTTCGTCCCGTTTCCAAAAAGGAAAAAATCATTTTCCCCATAATGGTCACCGTTGTTGTTTCGCTCATCCTCCCAAGCGCCGCCGTGCTGGTCGGTATGCTCATGCTCGGTAACCTTATGAAGGAATGCGGAGTTGTGGACAGGCTTTCAAAGACCGCTCAAAACGAGCTTATGAACATAATAGTCATCTGCCTCGGCCTTTCGGTGGGCGCCACCACAAACGGAGCAAGCTTTTTGACTCCCGCGACCCTCAAGGTTGTGGCACTCGGTCTTTTCGCCTTTGCCATGGGCACCGCCTTCGGAGTGCTTTTCGGCAAGCTCATGTATATATTCACCGGCGGAAAGGTCAATCCTCTTATCGGTTCGGCAGGCGTGTCTGCCGTTCCCATGGCCGCCCGCGTTTCCAACAAGGTGGGTCAGGAGGAAAATCCTCAAAACTTTCTTCTCATGCACGCCATGGGTCCCAATGTTGCCGGAGTTATCGGCTCGGCGGTGGCCGCGGGCGTTCTTATGTCCATTTGCCCGACGCTTTAGGTGTAAAGCCGACGGCAGCCTAAGTCATAAAAGAAGGTTTATGTTAAATGAAAAAACTCACGGCCGTCATTTTGGCGGCCTTTATGCTATTTGAATTTTGCTCCTGTCGGCAAAGTCGGGAGCAGGGCTTTGAGAACTCCTCGGTTTTGAGCGAGGTCTCCGACGTTTCTGAGCCGGAGCAGGAAAGCGAAGCCGAGCAGTCGGAAGAAACTACATCGGTTCCCGAGGCTTTCGACGAAGTTTCAAAGCTTGAGAAAAATGCCGACCCCGAGCCGAACTACGAGCCGATAACCCTCCCTGTCGACGAGAGAACTCCGGCGGAAAAATATGTCGACGGCCTTACTCTCGAGCAGCAGCTCGGGCAGATGTTTTTTGCCCGTTGTCCCGAAAGCGGAGCGGCCGAGCAGGCGGCGCGGTTTAATGTGGGCGGGTTTATACTTTTCGGACGGGATTTTGAAGGGCAGACTCCCGAGTCCCTCCGTCAAAAAATAAGCGAATACCAATCGGCGGCAAAAACGCCGCTGCTCATCGGAACCGACGAAGAGGGCGGTTCGGTGGTCAGGGTCAGCGCCTATAAGGCCTTCCGCTCGGAAAAATTTCATTCGCCGGGCTATCTTTATTCCCGCGGCGGTATAGATGCGGTCATTGCCGACGCCGACGAAAAGGACGCCTTGCTCAAAGGTCTCGGTATCAACGTGAATCTTGCCCCCGTGTGCGACGTTTCGGAAAATCCTTCGGATTTCATATATTCGCGAACCCTCGGCAAGGGAGCCGAGGAAACGGCCGAATACATATCCCGTCTTGTGGAAAAAATGAATTTCGACGGGGTGGGCAGCGTGCTCAAGCACTTTCCCGGCTACGGCGGCAACTCCGATACACACACGGAAATTGCCGTTGACGAGCGGGAAAAAGAGGAATTTTATCAAAAGGATTTTCTGCCCTTTTTTGCCGGGATTTCGGCGGGGGCGGGCGGCGTGCTTGTCAGCCATAACATTGTGAAATCCTTTGACTCAAACCTTCCGGCCTCGCTTTCGCCCGAAATTCACAGGGTTCTGCGGGAGGAGCTGGGCTTTGAAGGGGTCATAATGACCGACGACCTTGCCATGAAGGCGATAACCGCATACACGGGAGACAAATCCGCTGCCGTGTTTGCCGTTGAGGCGGGAAACGACATGATAATTTCCTCCGACCTCGAAAGCCAGTATACCGCGGTGCTTGACGCCGTAAACGGCGGAACAATTTCACGGGAACGCATAAGGCAGTCGGCCGTTCGGGTGTTAAACTGGAAAATCACCCTCGGTCTTGTCGAAATTTAGATTGCACAAATGAGTTTCAAATGCCACGGATGCAAAGCTTAAGGCTTTGTTGTTTAAGGTGACATATAATTTACGAACAAGCAACTCAAACAGCGACGGGTGATAAATTTGTGGCTTGTCCGCAAGCTTACAATCCGGCGATGAGATATGGATTGCGGAAAAATTGATAATTAGGGGTTTCGGAAACCTACAATCCCTCAGTCAGCTTCGCTGACAGCTCCCTTTACACAAGGGAGCCGAAAATATCGAACCGCGGCCGTTTACATCGGGTTGCCTAAATTTCGCGGAAAGGTCGATTTCGGCCTTTACACAAGGGTGCCGACGTTTCTTTCAATTGTCATCGGGGGATTTTTCTCCGCCGAAATCGTGTTCGTATCTGTTGCTTAAACGGTTCGGAAATGTGCCGAGCCGCTTAAAAAGAAAGGCGGGTGACGGAGTGATAATTATTGCCGCGGTTTTGATTGCCGTCCTTATTGCTTTTGCCGCCGCAGTTGTTCTCGTCGGCCTTTCGAATCGGGATGCCGACGGCACGTTTTTTGAACCGCCGCAAAAAAGATCCGGCAGATACGGCGAGAAATATGCGGCGTCGGTGATAAAAAGCGTCCTTCGCGAGGGGGATACGCTGCTTTCAAATGTGAGCATAGCCTATGACGGGCGGCCCGCCGAGCTCGACTGCGTCGTTGTTAACAAAAACGGCGTGTTTGTAATAGAAGTTAAAAATTACGTCGGGGTACTTTTCGGAAAAGAAAACGAATACGAGTGGAAAAAATATAAAAAAACGGCCGCGGGGAATGTATATGAGAAAACCGTCAAAAACCCCATTAAGCAGGTCAAAAGACAGGTGTATATTTTGGCAAAATACCTCGAATATTACGGCGTCGACGTGTGGGTGCAGGGATATGTTATGCTTGTGAACGGGGGCAGTCCCGTAGTGTCCGATTTTGTGCTGTCCGATACCGCGGAAATCGACGGCGTGCTGCACAAAAGAGGCCGAACGGCTTTGACGCGTGAAACCGTTGCAAAAATAAAGGAACTGCTTGAATGAAATTTGCCGAGGTGAAGATTTACGGAAATTTTTGAAATTTGCGACAGAAAAGCCGCAACCGACAAGCTTTTGAAAATTTGGGATGACTCGGTCCGTGCCACCCACACCTTTTTGTCAAATGACGAGATACTTAAAATAAAGGAATATGTGTCCGATGCTTTGCAAAGCGTTTCCCGCCTTTTTGCCGCGGGGCAAAGCAAAAATGAGCCGATTGCCTTTATGGGCGCCGAAAAAGACCGCCTCGAAATGCTGTTCGTTTCCCCGAAAATGCGTGGGAGGGGAGTCGGAAAGGAGCTTTTGACATATGCCGTGAAAAATCTCGGTGTGGGTGAGGTTACCGTCAACGAACAAAACCCGTCGGCCGTGGGATTTTACGGGCACATGGGTTTCAAAACATACAAAAGAAGCGAGTTTGACGGGCAGGGAAACCCCTATCCGCTTTTGTATATGAGACTTTTTTGAAAAGTAAATTGCGGTATAAATCATAAATCGACACAAAGGCGCTTTTGTGTTGTTTGGTTTCCTCTTTGTTTTTGCTATTATAATGTCAGAAAACAAAGGAGGAATAAAAATGAACACAGATAAAATTTATGCCGAACGACTGGCCAGCGAATATACGCCGAAGGAGACCCCAAAGGTTGTGGCTCTGCGAAAGCTTGACGCAAAGGCAAAGCTCCCCGCCAACATTACGAAACGGTGAATGACCTTTTGAAGGAATGCACGGAGTATATGATCGGGAAATTCCTCGCCTATATGGAGCATGATTCGGCGCGGTTTTTGTCGAAAATCGCGGATTGCCCTCTTGACGAGCTTTACCTTATAACGCCGGAGTATTTGATTCCCTATCTTAATTTTATCAAGGATAACCGCCGTCTTTTCGGTACGGGTCTTGAAAATTCGGCGATACTCAGTCTTGATAAAAGCTATGAGGGGCTTCTTCAACATGTTATAACCCCGATTCTTGAACGCTACGGTGTGCCGAAGGAGCAAAGAAATTATGTTTTGACCTTTAACATTCAGGGAATTATGGCGATAATATCTCTGTGGCTTAAGGGCGAATGTGCCGAGCCGACCGAGTATATGTGCGATGTGATTTGCCGATGTGTTCGTCGTATTGAGGAAAAATAAAAAAATTTCAAAAAAAGCTTGACTTGAAGTCAGCTTTAGGTTGTATGATTGAAATGAAAAGGGCAAAGCCGCCGCGAAATGCGGGATTTATCGCGAAAATCCGCTGCCCCGTGCGGCCGAGTCTTATACAATTACATCATACAAAGGAGATTTTTTATGTATACGAAAACTCTGACATTAAATAACGGCGTGAAAATTCCGCAGCTGGGTCTCGGAACATGGTTTATCGACGATTCGAATGCCGCAGAGGCGGTAAAGGCGGCGGCAAAGCTCGGATACAGGCATTTTGACACGGCACAGGCCTACGGAAACGAGCGGGGCGTGGGTGAAGGAATACGCGGCTGCGGAGTATCAAGAGAGGAAATTTTTGCGGTTTCCAAGGTCGCGGCCGAGCACAAAACCTATGACTCGGCGGCAAAAAGCATTGACGAGACCCTTTTAAAAACCGGTCTTGACTATCTTGACATGATGATAATCCATTCGCCCCAACCCTGGGACAAGGTCAATCAAAGCGATGACAGATATGTTGAGGGCAACCGCGCGGCATGGCGGGCTCTTGAGGACGCCTACAAAGCGGGAAAGCTTCGCGCCATAGGCGTGTCGAATTTTAAGAAAGAGGACATCGAAAGCCTTCTCGAGACGGCCGAAATAAAGCCCATGGTCAACCAAATTCTGCTGCACATAAGCAACAGCCCCGCCGAGCTTATAAAATACTGCGGGGAAAAGGGTATTGTCGTCGAGGCCTATTCTCCTATCGGCCACGGCGAAATTTTAAATCAGCCCGACATAATGGCCATGGCCGAAAAATACGGCGTGACCGTGCCGCAGCTTTGCATTCGCTATACCCTTCAGCTGGGAGCCGTTTCTCTTCCCAAAACCGCCGACCCCGCCCACATGAAGAGTAATTCCGAGGTCGACTTTGAAATTTCCGAGCAGGATATGGAAGTCCTTAAATCGGTTAAGCCCATAGAAAGCTACGGAAAGAGCGGGGTTTTCCCGGTCTACGGCGGAAAGCTTTAAGGCAACACATAAACTTACGAACAAACGACTCAAACAGCGGCGAGTGATAAAGCAGAGGCTTATTCGCAAATCTACAATCCCTCAGTCAGCTTCGCTGACAGCTCCCT
>URYV01000056.1 GCA_900552285.1 uncultured Oscillospiraceae bacterium | reverse complement strand
GAGCCCGCCTCCGCCGCGCACCGCGCCAGCGTCTCTGGGACAGGCAGGAAATATTTTCATGACCGAGGATTTTACTATCACCCCGGGATGAAGCACGGGGCAAAAGAAAAGAAACATGGCCTTGACGCTGTCGGCGTCGGTCTTTCTTCCCACCGAGCAGGGAAGGATTTTCCCCTCCCTTAAAGTGAAGAATTTGCAAAAGGAAAGGTCGACGTCGGGGCGGCTTTCCATAAAGGCAAGCTGTTTTTCAAAACGGTTCGGCAGGCAAATGTCGTCGGCGTCAAGCCTTGCGATATATTTTCCCCGTGCAAGCTCTGTTCCTCTGTTCAGGGAATTTGCAAGCCTCATGTTTTGCTCGTTTCGAAACACCCTTATGCGGCCGTCCTTCTCGGAATATTCCTTCAGAATTTCGGGGGTGGAATCGGTGGAGCAGTCGTCAATTATTATTGCCTCGAAATTTTTTGCGGTTTGGCAAAGCAGGCTGTCAAGCGTCTGCCTTAAAAAGCCTTCGCCGTTATAAACCGCCGTGACCACCGAAATGTCGGGAGTTTGTTCTTTCATGTCAGACTTTACCTTTCAATCTGCCGCACAGCCTTAAAAATCGGTATGCGGCGGAAAATTTTTTTGCTTTAAGAAGCCTTACGGCAATTTTGCTTTTCGGGGTTATGCCGCAAAACTCGGCATTTTCAAAGGCTTTTTCGAATTCGTCCGAGAAGGACGCTTTTGCAAGACCCGGCAGGTTTTTTTCTCCCTGCTGCGCCCCGCTTGCAAAGACCACGAAAAACATAAATGCGGCATATCTGTATACGGCGTCCTTAAAGCCGCTTACGCTTTCTCCCTTTCGAAGCAGCAGCCTTGTGCCGAGCCGCAGATCCTCAAAATGGCTCGGTTTAAAGCTGCGCGACATGGAATCGCGGCGGCAGCGGCAGTCATAAACCGCAAGGTCGGACACATAAACCGATTTTGCCGAAAGGTAGGCCGGCATGAGGCAGCAAACGTCCTCCCCCATGGAAATGCGTCGGTCGACCTCAAGCTGGCAGGGGGTTATAAGCTCCCTTTTGAACGCCTTTCCCCAAAGGAAATAGTGCATATGCTTCATGTCGGGAGTAAGCAGCATTTTTTCGTGAATTTCACAAAGGCCGCTTTCCTTATAAAGTCCCGCCGAAAGCGGCTCGGGGTCAAAGGATTTGGTTTCGCCGTCGAAATAGTTTATGCCGAAGGTGATTATGTCTGGGTCATGCTTTTCGCAAAGCTCGGCCGCCTTTTTAAAGTAGCCCGGTTCGATAAAGTCGTCGCCGTCGACGTTTATTACATACCGTCCCGTTGCCGCCTTTATCCCCTCCTGCCTTGCCGAAACAAGACCGCCGTTTTGCTTGTGAATGACTCTGACCCTTTTGTCGGCCGCCCCGTATTCATCGCAGATTTTCGGGCAGCCGTCGGGAGAGCCGTCGTCGACGAGAATGAGCTCGAAGTCGTCAAAATTCTGACAAAGTATGCTGTCGACGCACTCTCTTATATATTTTTCCACGCCGTATATGGGAACAATCACCGAAAAATACATAGTTCTATCTCCCGTCCTTAATTTTCACAAGAAACTTTTGAAGCTTTATAAGGGAAAAGCGCATGGTAAAGGCAAAGGCAGCCTGGGTAAAGGGCAGCTTATACCACGGATAATTTTTAAGGGTTTCCCGAAGTCTTTTCGAATTGCATATCGCCTTCAGCCGCCCGTCAAGCTCGGCTTTCGAAAGGCCGCTTTTTGAGGAAAACTGAATTTCCTGCATACAGGCCGCCCGAGCATAAGCCTGAAGAAGGCGGTCGGTGTATATTTTATAAACGCTCTCGTCCATGCGTTTTGAAAGCACTTCGTTTATGCCGTCGATTATGAGCCGGCACTTTTCAAAGCGGTCTCCGCGATAGCTTTTGGACAGCGACTCGCCGTTTCTGCAATAGCAATAAAACGCTCCCGGCACTCCCACGGCGCACTCGCATTTGTCGAGAAAATCAAGCAGGAAAAAGACGTCCTCGCTCATGACCTTGCGCTCGGACAGGAATTTTATGCCGTTTTTTTCGATAATTTCCCGCCGATAGATGTTTTTCACGCTGCTGAAGCCGTATTTGCTGTCCTGATTCTCACTCGGAAGGGCACCCGAAATGTCGAGCATAAGGCGGTCGATGCCCTCCTTGCCGCAAAAAACGGTATAATCGTCAAAGCAGTTTATGTTTTGAACGTCGTTTTCCTTTGCGCTCATTATTCCGCCGATACAGCACAACCCGCACATGGCGATGTCGGCGTTTTCCTTCTTTGCCGCCTCATAAAGGATCTTATACATTTCGCTTTTTACATAGTCGTCGGAATCCACAAAGGCGATGTATTCGCCGCTCGCAAGGCTCATACCCGAATTTCTCGCAAGGCCGAGGCCCTCGTTTTCCTTGTGCAAAGCCTTTATGCGGCCGTCCTTTTTCGCAAGCTCGTCGCAAAGGGCGGGGCAGCCGTCGGGAGAACCGTCGTCCACCAAAATTATTTCGATGTCGGAAAGGGTCTGACAGGTCAGCGAATTTACACAGCGCTCGAGATATTTTTCCACCCGATAAACGGGAACTATTACGCTTATTTTCGGCATTGCTTTTCCCCCGCCGTTTTGTAGATTTCAAGCAGCCGCCTGCAATAGGTGTCGAGGGTCAGATTTTGACCCGACTTCTCTTTGCAGTTTTTTCTCATGGCTTCAAGGCGTTTTTCGTCGGACAAAATGTCCCTTACCGCCGCGGCAAAGCTTTCGGCGTCCGCCCTCTCCGAAAGCAGTCCCGTCTTTCCGTCCTCCACAAGCTCGGCCATGCCGCCCATATCCATGGTGACGCAGGGCACCGAGAACATCTCGGCCTCGAGAATGGACATGGGACAGTTTTCAAAGCAGACCGACGGCAGCAGCAGAGCCTTTGCAAAGGCGATGTTTTCGTCAAGCTCCACGCCGCTGACAAAGCCGGTTGCGACGACATTTTCGATGTTGTCGAAAGCCGCCCTTTCGGGGCCGTCGCCCATAACGACGAATTTCACGTCGGGCAGCAGCTTTGCCGTTTTTGCGAGAATATCGGTTCCCTTTTCCTTGCTCAGTCTCCCGGCGAAAACGACATAAGGAAAATCAAAGTTGCTTTTTGCCTTTTCGGGAAGCTTTCGCTCGGTAACATAGTTGTGCATGACCTCGGTTTTGCCTTCAAAAAGCTCGGGGCTGTCGGAGCAAAGCTTTGAATAGAGAAATTTGCTTGGGGAAATAAAGACATCCACCTTTTTATAGGTCTTTTTAATTCTGTAAAAACGCCATTCGGCCACACCGATAATGCTTTTTGCAAGCGAGCCGTGGATACACCTGTTTTTTATGCAGGGCGTCTTTCCCCTTGCGACGCATTTTTCGCAGATTTCGTTTCTTTGGGCGTTATAAAGCAAATGGGCGGGGCAGATGAGCTGATAATCGTGCAGCGTCCACACGACGGGTATTCCGTGTTTTTTCGTCTCGTCGATTATCGACGGGGTGAGCTGAAAATTTATGTTGTTGAGGTGGACGACGTCGGGCTTAAAGGCGTCGAGCACCCTGCCGAGCTTTTTCTTCGCCTCAAAGGAATATATGATTTTAAAGGGATAGGCAAGCTTTTTAAGGGAGGAGGTGTGAAAATCCATGTTTCCCGTGTATTCGCCGATCTCGTTTTTGACGGTGTTTTTTTCGTCAAACATTCCGAAATACTGAACCTCGTGGCCGAGCTGCTCAAGCTTCTTTCCGATGCCCAGCATATAGCTTTCGGCTCCGCCTCTCGGGTATAAAAATTTATTTACAAGCAGTATCTTCATTTTTTCACCTCTAAGCCCCAAGAGGGTGCGTTTCAAAGTAAAGCTCCCGCTCCTCTTTTCGGGCGGTGTAGTTGTTTCCCATGATGATAACTCCCATGGTCGTGGTGAGCAGCGGATAGTTTATGGTGTTGTCGGTACTTGAGACTATTATCAGATAAACCGTCAGCATGGCGGTTATGACCGCCGAATCGTTGTCGCCGCCGCGACCGAAATAGCCCGTTCGCAAAACCGTTACGGAAAGCAGCCAAAGTATATATCCCCAAAAGCCCAGATCCACGAAAAACTGAAGAAAATCGTTGTGCACCGCCGAAACGCCGATGTTGAGCACCTCGCTCAGCTGATAGGTCAGAAAGCCGATGCCGTTGCCCGGGAAGAAGGGGGAAAATTCATAGAAATTATTGACGTGAGAGTAAATAAAAGCTCGGCCGCTTGTGTCTATACCCGCCTTTTCCATGGCCGAAAAGACGTCGGCCTTTATGACCCATATATAGCCTATAAGGGCGACGACGCAAACCGCCATAACAACGTTGACGCAAAGCCGCTCGGCTTTTTTTGAAAACCTTGCCGCCAAAAGGGTGATGAGCCTTATGACAAAAACCGCCGCCATGGCAATCATGGCAATTCTCTTGAAGGCCGCGGCAAAGCAAAAGAGCGCAAGTGAAAAAAGCACCCAAAACCACGCCTTTTTTATGGGCTTATAAAGCATATAAATTATATACGCGCCGAGACAAAAGGCCAGCTCGTGAATTTCGGCCTTGACAATCGTATCGCCGGTATTTGACGCAAAGCTCGCTATAAGCTCGAAAAATTCCTTCATGAAGGTGCCGAGCCCGTCGGACATTATTATGGTCAAAATCATGAGCAGGTTTGACGCAACGATAGCGGCAAGATTATACCATATGCCGTTTTTGCCGAAAACATAAAGCACGGCTCCCGCCGCAAGGGCGCAGGACAGCCAGTTGGTGTAAATAAAGCAGCCCGAAATTCCGCGGAAAATCGTGGTTATGTCGCTCTTGTCGATTATCCACACGAGACAGGAGGAAAGCAGCACCACAAGCAGCGGCACGGCAAAAACAAGCGCCGATTTTATCGAAGTCACCGCCCCTGCAACATCGGGGCGGAAAAGAAAATACACAAAGGCGGAAAAAATGACGGCAAGGGCGAAAAGATGACGGTAGGTAATACCTATTCCGCCGATAAAGGCGGTCTCGTTTATAAAATAATACATGAGAAAGAGCAGCACGGTGAAATATATCTTTATGACCGCGTTTCGCGCTTCGCTTACCATTCCGTCACCTCCCTTTTAAATTTTTTTGAATTCAGTTTTCTTTTGGACCGACCTCGAAATTCTTGCCGTTTTTAATGGCCTCCACAAGCAGCGCTCTCGGAGATTTGATTCTCTCTCTGAAGGTCTCGGCAATACCCGCGCGGTATTTAATTTCGATTTTTTCGCATTCCTCGCGGTTTTCAAGGGCAACCTCGAAGTTTGCCGCAAGGTCCTCTGCGGTTATGGCGTCGCTCTTTTCGAGCACGATGATGAAATGGGAATTTCCGTTGTAAACCGCCATGCATTTGCTCTTTGAAAACACGGTTTTAAGCGCGGAGGCAAAAAGCTCGATGACCTCGTCTCCCGCCTTTCGGCCGTGCAGGGCGTTTATCTCCTTTTGATTGGTTATGGTAAATGACATCATGACCGTGCCGTCGTCGAGAATGGTGCGGCTGTTCTTTTGGAGATATTTGTCGAAATAGGCGCGGTTGTAAAAGCCGGTGGCCTTGTCGATATAGAAATTGGAAACGACAATGTCGTTCATGCGGCCGAAAACGATAAGTCCGCCGCAGCACACCACCATGATGAACACAAAGGCGATCACGCTGTAAAGGGTGACGTTTATGCTCTCCCTTGTGGAGGCGGTGGAAAGAATGGAAATATTTTTGCAGCCGAGATATTCGTTGTATTCGCTGCTTGTGCTGACCGTCAGGTCATAAAGCTCGGAAAGCTTGTCCGACATTTCCTTTATGGAATTTGCAACGTCCTGCTCCTCGGCGGCATAATCGGGATTTGACAGCTGGGTGCAGGTTTTGTCGGAGCCGCCGCAGGTTCCCCCGCAGGCTCCCGTGCAGGAATTGAAGGTGTCAAGCACATAACGGCAATAGGCCGTGTCGATTGCGGCAAGTGCGTCGTTAAGGTCGTGATCCCGCCAGGCGTATATAAGCTCGTCATAGGTCACCGTCTGGTCGCCCTTTGTTATGACGTTGCCGTCGCCGTCGGTTATGTCCTTCTCGTGAACCTCGTTTAAAATGTAGTCGGCGGTGATGTCGGTGTTGCCCGATTCCCGCATTTTATAAACATAGGCATCGATGACCTCTTCCACATCGTCGAACATGGCGCGCTCGTTGGAGCCGCTTATGGCGTTGTTGTCGATTCGGGTGTTGTAATCGGCGTTGAGCAGGCTTTTGCTTTTGGTTATCTGATACCGATAGATTTTGGAAAACAAATCCTTGAGGGTAACGTCCTTTATGAAGGTGAACTCGTCGATAAGGTCGCCGAAGGAGGTGCCGGTCTCGGTGGAGCGGTAGTAGGGATAGGCGCTGTCGCGGTCATAAAGGGTGTTTATGGTCTGCTCGATGGTGTCGTCGATCTGCTCGGCCATTTGGATATAGTCGTAATCGTTGTCATAGATTTTGTCTATGTTGTTGCTTATGTGGTCGACGTTGATGTAATTCTCTCCGAAAACCGAAAAATAGGTGTCGAGAATTTCGTCAAGCATGGTTTGGGCAAACTCTCTGCCCTCGCTGTTTGTGGCGGTGAATTCCACAATATAGGTGGTGGGAACGTAGGTATAGTCCTCTCCCTCCTTGAGCTTGGCCTCCTTCTGAGCCTCCTTGTCGGGGTCGGGAACCTCGGTCACGGTCACCCGAGAAGAAAGCTTGTCGGCCGAATAACCGTCGGACAGCGAAAGGCGGTCGATGACCTTGCTCATAATAGAGGACGATTTGATCTCGTTGACGTCAAGGTCGGTGTCTATGGGGGTTTTGCCCTGCTCGGCCGACTCATAGTTATAGTTTATGACCGCCGAGGCCGAATAGGTTCTTTCCTTTGTGAGGGAAATGTTTATGAGAACCGACAGAACCGCCGAAAGTATGAACACAAAGGGCAGCAGCCTTTTTATATATTTGAAAATCTTTTTTTCTTCCATAAATATCTCCGTTTTGTCGTGCTTTTTAAGGGTCCTTTATACCCTGTCGCCGCTGTCTTCCGAAGCCGAAATTTCGGTTGCGGATTTTTTCGCCCAAAAGGCAACGTATGCAAAGAGGAACACAACCGCAAGGGTCTTTATCCTTGAAAATACCGAGCCTGCATATACCGTTGCCGAAATACATTGGTTCATCTGACCGGAATAATATTCCTGCCCGATAAGACGGGCCTCCTCGGCAAGCTTTTCCACGCTTTGCTCGGTGCTTTTTATAAGCTCGGAAATATACTGCCTGTTTTGCTCGGTGTTGCCCGTGCTTTCGGAAAACTTGGAAATCTTAAGCTGATTGTCCTTTATGCTTTTCTCGAGGGAGGCAATGTCTTTGCTGTATGACACCGACTGAACCGAAAGGGTATCGATACCGATTTTGGTGCGTCCCATATAATACTGTCCGTCGTTGTCCCAGGTGGGGACGAGCACTATTCTTGCCATGTCCTTGTCGTATTTTGCGACGGCGGAATTGGTTATGTCATAGGACTGCTGAAGCTTTTGACGGTCGAAATCAAGCTGCTTGTTGATATATTCGAGACGGTTGAGGTAAAGTCCCGTATCTTTTGAAATTCCGTTTTGCAGAATGTAGGAATAGAGCATATCGCTTATCTGCGCCGAATTTAAGGTCGAAACCTTTGAGGCGACCGAGGCAAAGGTGGCGCCGCTTGACGAAATGAAGGAGGAATTTTCCTGCTGAAGGCCGTAGAGATAGTTCAAAATCTTGTTGGTCTTTTTGGAGAGCAGGTCGGTGGCGTCCATATAATCAAGCTGTTCCACCTCTCCCGACAGGGTGTCAAGCTTAACCTGAAAATCGCTTACATATTTGTCGAAATAATAGTCACGGTAGGAATTGCACAGCAGCTGCACAAGCATTCTCGAATCGTATTTCTGACTCTTCTTGCCGGCGGTGTAGCTTATCTGATACTCGGTGGTTATGTGATATTCGTCCTTTGAATAGGAATTGCCCTGCGTCAGCGGCGACACCGAAAAACAGCTTTTAAGCTCGTCGGCGGTCAGTCCGTCTATTCCGCCCTTTTCTATCAGCCGCTCGATAACCTCGTCGCAGGTTATTTCCGACATATTATATCTCGTCCCGTTGGCGTTCTGACCGAGAGAGGCCTCGGCATAATTAAGGCTTATGACGGCCGACGCCTGCTTTGACGTGTCGAAATAAATGCCCACGGTGTAGGTCAGGCAGATGATAACGGCAAATAAAAGAGCCGAGAAGCGGAAGGGGCGAAGCTTTTTAAGCCGCGCCTTGGTTTGGCTTTTGGTTTGATTTCGTATCTTTTTAACGGCCGAGACAATTGCCAAAACAAGCACAACTGCCGGAACGGCAAGAGCGGCCGCCTTTAAAATTTGAGAAAGCACGGTTCCACCTCCTATCAATATTTGTTGACGTCGATTATTACAAGCTCGGGCTGATTGAAAACGCGGGGGAAGCCCTTGTTTGAAAGTCCGGAGCTTACGATAAGGTCGGAAGTTCCCGCCTTATATTTTCCGTAGATAAAGTGGTCTGCGCGTTCGGGCAACAGTCCGAAATCCCTCGAATAAAGGGCGCCGAGAGCCGGCAGTCGCACAACTCCGCCGTGGGTGTCGCCGCAAAGCACAAGGTCTCCCCAAAAATCCTCGTAAAGGGTTTCGAAAAGCAGCGGCTCGTGGCACAAAAACAGCTTTACGCAATCGGTGTCCTCGCTGACAAATTTATAAAATTCATCTCCCGCATAGGGCCAAAAGGCCGAGGGGTTGGAGGTCAGCGTTCCGAAAATTTTAACCCTGTTGTTGCCGATTTCAATAATGTCGGAGCTGTTGAAAAGCACCTTGACGCCGGTTTTTTCGAGGGCGTTTTTAAGCCCTTTGTCGGCGGAATAAAGCTTATTTGCGTCTCTGCCGCCGTCGCTTCCTCCCGTCAGACCGTCGATGTCCTCAAGGGTCTCGCCGCAGTCGAAGGAGCGCTGCCACTCGTTGTTGCCGTAGATATAATAGGTTGGCGCCACGGCTGCAAGGGCGGTGCAAAGCTCGGTTATCTCGTCCTCGCTTCCGTTTTTGTCAAGGCAGTCGCCGGTCATGACGATTATGTCGGGGGCAAGCCTTGAAATGCGGTCGGTCAGCTCCTTGTTGTTCTTTCCGTAGGTTGAATTGTGAAGGTCGGAAAGCTGAATTATGCGAAAATTGTCGAAGGTGTTTTTAAGGCTCAGCGAATAGAAATTTTCCTTGAATTTTCTGTTTGCAAAATAATTTATGCCCACCACGGCAATCAAAAAGGCAAGCACAATGCAAATAAATGAGGCGATTATGCTCTTTATGCCCTTTTTATAGTTCACGCGGCGCACCTCGGTGTCAAACTCGCTGTCGAAAATCGGCTCGGCAGGCTTTGAAGAGGAGGCTCTTTTTTTAGCCTTTTTCGGCTCGTATTTAAACCTTATGTCGGGCATTTTTCCGCAGGCGGCGGCTGCTGCGGTTCTCAGGGGATTTATGCCGTCGCTCATAAAAATTTCATAGGCCGATTTGTCGGAATAGGCAAAGACAAAGCGGCTGCCGTCGAATTTTACAAGGCGGAAATTTTCGGCAAAATCGGCTGCCCATTGCTCACCCCGCTCGGCCTTCAGCCGTTTTATTATAAGCTTTGTGATTTTACTGATGTGCGATAAAGAAGTAATAGAAGTGTAAAAAATTTTGCCGTTCCTA